>NZ_JAKSYK010000184.1:0-82608 GCF_022829425.1 Methylobacterium sp. J-072
CACAGGTTGCAGTTGCAGCATGATTGCTCCCACCGGACGGTCCTACGCGAACTATCCCTACCCACCACGTCCTCTGTCCACCTCTGAGGTGAAGTTGCCGGACGGCCGCCGAATGGCTGCTTAAGGGAAGCGCCCATGGAAACTTGAGCGGCCGGGTTGGGTCGTAAGCAGCCACCCTAAGCGCAAGCTGATGGGTTCAGACCCCAGGATGGGCGCAAAGCAGGTCTGTCGTATCGGTCCGCCCGGCGCCCCTATCCTTCCTGGCCACGACGCCCCCCCTCGACGATCAATGCGGCCGCAGCTGCGGGATGGCCTTCTTCACCCGGGCATAGCCGCGGGTGGCCAGCGGCCAGGCGACTTCGTCCCAGGGCCGCCGGACGCGCAGGCACGCGTCCGGGAGGGCATCCGCCGACGGGCCGACCGGGGCCCAGGCCGTGACGACCGGATGGGCGTCGGACCAATCCGGGGCGACCGGTCCCGCCGGACAGCCGAAATGCGCCGCCGCGCGCGCCAGGGCATCGGCCATCGCCGCTGAATCGGCCGCCCGGACCCTGTCTGACGCGCCGGGGGCGTGGGCGATGAGGCCCGCGACCCGGACCACTCGGGCGTCGCCCAACGGCAGGCTCTCCGGGTGCAGGTCGTCGAGATGCAGCAGCAGGGCGACCGCGCCGGCCGGCGCCGCGTCGGCCCGCGGCAGCGCGACCTCGCGCGGCGGGTTCGATTCGTCGAGGGAATCCGGATACTCGTTGAGCCCGGCGGGATCGAACCGGCCCTCCGTGTAGCGCCGGATGTTTTCGGCGCGGGCGACGTAATGCTTGCCCCGCGTGTGCAGGCCCGCCACCCAGCGCCAGGACAGGGTGTTGCTCGCCGGGTCGCCATCGACGAGGTGGCGCAGGAAGAAGTCGGCGCCGAGCGCCCAGGGCAGGCGCAGGGTGAAGATCCAGATCGAGGCGAACCACATCCGGGCATGGTTGTGCAGCCAGCCGGTCTCGACCAGCTCGCGCACCCAATCGTCGAAACCGTCGATGCCGGTCCGGCCCTCGACCGCGCGCGCGTAGGTCCGGTGCAGCCCGGGCTCGGCGGCGAGCCGCGCGCGGTCCGCCGCGGCCAGGGCCAGAAAGTCCGTCCAGGCGACCGGATGGGTCTCCAGATGGCCCTTGAAGTAGGTCCGCCAGAACACCTCGGAGACGAATTTCTCGGCGCCGCCGTCGCCGAAGGCGCTGTCGGCCGCGGCCACCACCTCGGCTTCGGTGATCAGGCGCCGGCGCAGATAGGGCGATAGCGCCGAGGTGGTCGGCCGCGCCTGCACGCCGCGGTCGGTATTGCGCGAGGCGGCGTAATCGGCACCGGCCTCCGCGAGGAAGGCGGAGAGACGGTCGAGCCCGGCATCCCGGGTCATGGGGAAGATGCGATCCATGCCGCTGAGCTAGCGCAGGCAATCGCGGGCGCGGCTGCGACCCATTCCCTGCCCGGCGGCGACATGGCCTGTCGCGCCTCCGACTTTCGGCGTTGCGCCCCCGCTGACCAACCAGGAACGCTCGCTGATTCCAAAAACCCCAGGATGATCCCACGCCCCTGGGACGTGCGCTCGCGCACGGACCGATCCCCCATGTTGCGCTGCACCCTGGCATCACCGCGCCGCAACGCCACCTCGGCGTCTGACACACGGAGGCGGCGCCGCCGCACCAGCACGAGGTTTCCATGCCGTCCCTGCTAGACCCGATCCGCATCGGTGCCATCGAGGCGAAGAACCGGATCTTCATGGCTCCGCTCACCCGCGGCCGCGCCACCCGCGAGCACGTGCCGACGCCGATCATGGCCGAGTACTACGCCCAGCGCGCCGGCGCCGGGCTGATCCTCACCGAGGCCACAGGCATCTCCCAGGAGGGACTGGGCTGGCCGTACGCGCCGGGCATCTGGTCCGACGCCCAGGTCGATGCCTGGCGGCCGATCGTGAAGGCCGTGCACGATCGCGGCGGCAAGATCGTCTGCCAGATCTGGCATATGGGCCGGCTGGTCCATCCCGACTTCCTGGGCGGCGAGAAGCCGGTCTCGGCCTCGCCCATCACGGCCCCGGACCAGGCGCACACCTATTCCGGCAAGAAGCCCTACGCCGAGCCGCGCGCGCTGGAGGTCGCCGAGATCCCGCGGCTGCTCGCCGATTACGAGCGCGCCACCGCCAACGCCATCGCGGCCGGGTTCGACGGAGTGCAGATCCACGCCGCGAACGGCTACCTGATCGACGAGTTCCTGCGTGACGGCACCAACCACCGCACCGACTCGTATGGCGGCTCGATCGCCAACCGCGTGCGGTTGCTGCGCGAGGTGACCGACGCGGTCGCCGGCGTCGCCGGGCCGGAGCGCACCGGGGTGCGCCTGTCGCCGAACGGTGAAATCCAGGGCTGCAACGATTCGGATCCGGAGGCCCTGTTCGTGGCGGCTGCCCAGGCGCTCGCCGACAGCGGCATCGCCTTCCTGGAGATGCGCGAGCCCGGCCCGGACGGCACCTTCGGCAAGGCCGACCACCCGCCGATCGCCCCGGCGATGCGCAAGGTGTTCCGCAACCCGCTGATCCTCAACGCCGATTACGACGGTGTGAGCGGCCAGAAGGTGCTGGATGCCGGGCAGGCCGACGCGATCGCGTTCGGCCGGACCTTCATCGCCAACCCGGACCTGGTCGAGCGGATCGCCAAGGGCGCAACCCTGGCCAAGGACGAGGCCGCGACCTGGTACAGCCAGGGGCCGAAGGGCTACACCGACTATCCGACGCTGGACGAGGCCCGGGCGGCCTGATCGCCGGCTTCAACGCGGTGCCGGGGCCTGCGCGACGGGCCCCGGCACTCTGGAAATCGCATGCGGACTGTGCGGCCACTCGTCCTGCACCGTCACCAAGGACGCGAAAACCTTAATCCGCGGTCGTGCCTAGGCATCCAGCCGATCTGCGCCTATTTGAGCGCAAGACCATGGATGTGCCGCCCCCCCACTCACGCGCGGATCTCGAACCGACCGACCGGCGCTGGAGCAGAGCGGACCGGCTCGCGGAACTGCACGACCTCGCGATCCTCGATAGCGCGCCCGAGCCGCTCTACGACGATCTCGTCCGCATCGCCGCCCATGTCTGCCGGGCGCCGGTGGCCCTGGTCAGCCTGGTCGATGCCGAGCGGCAATGGTTCAAGTCGGAATTCGGCCTCGGCCAGCGCGAATTGCCGATCAACTGCTCGGTCTGCGCCCACACGATCGAGGCCGGCGAAAGCCTGATCATCCCCGATCTCGCCGACGACCCGCGGACCATCGACAACCCGCTGGTGACCGGCGGGCCGGGTTTCCGGTTCTACGCCGGGGCGGTGATCCGCGGCTCGCAGGGTATCCCGCTCGGAGCGCTCTGCGTCCTCGACCGGGTGACGCGGCCGGAAGGCCTCGATGCCGATCAGAAAGCCACGCTGACCGCCCTGGCGCGCCAGATCTCGACCCTGCTCGAAACACGCCGGACCCATGCCCAGGTGGCCGCCCGGGAGGCCGAGCTCGCCGCCAGCGAGCGTCGCTTCCGGGTGATGACCGCGGCGATGCCCCAGATGGTCTGGACCACCCTGCCGGACGGGTTCCACGACTATTACAACGACCGCTGGTACGAATTCACCGGCATGCCCTATGGCTCCACCGACGGCGAGGGCTGGAACGGCGTGTTCCACCCGGCCGACCAGGAGCGGGCCTGGACGCGCTGGCGCCATTCGCTCGCCACCGGCGAGCCCTACGAGATCGAGTACCGCCTGCGCCACCGCGACGGAAGCTACCGGTGGACGCTGGGCCGGGCCATGCCGATCCGCGACGCGGAGGGGCGGATCGAGCGCTGGTTCGGCACCTGCACCGATATCGACGACCTGAAGCGGGCCGAGGACGAGGCGCGCAAGCTCGCCGCCATCGTCGAGACCTCCAAGGACTTCATCGGCCTCTGCACCCTGGACGGGGCCGTCACCCATCTCAACGAGGCCGCCCTGGCGCTGGTCGGGCTGCCCGACCTCGCCGCCGCCCGCCGGCACCGGATGGAGGATTTTTTCTGCGCGGATAGCCGCCGGGTGCTCGCAGAGACCGTGATGCCGGCCGTGCAGCGTTCCGGCTATTGGGAGGGCGAGCTCGCCGTCCGGCATTTCGGCACCGGCGAGCCGGTGGCGGTGCTGTACAACATCTTCCCGGTGCGCGACCCGACCGGCGCCGAGATCGGCTACGCCACCGTCACCCGGGACCTGCGCGAGGCCAAGCGCGCCGAGGAGGCCCGCGACCTGCTGATCCGCGAGCTGTCCCACCGGATCAAGAACATCTTTGCCGTGGTCGGCGGGCTGGCGGCGCTCACGGCCCGCAGCGACCCGGCGGCCAAGCCGTTCGCAGCGGCGTTCCGGGAACGGCTCGGCGCCCTCGCCCGGGCGCACGAATATGTCCGCCCGCATTCCCCCGACAGCGCCCCCGAGGTCGAGGGCCAGACGGTCCTCGGACTGATGCGCCTGATCATGGCCGCCTACGAGGAGGGCGGCCGGGCTCGCGTCGCGATCTCCGGCGACGATGCCGCGATCGGCGAGCGCACCGCCACGGCGCTCGCGCTGATCATGCACGAGCAGGCCACCAACGCGATGAAGTATGGCGGGCTGTCGACCAAGGAAGGCGGCGTCACCCTGAGCGGGCTGCGCGACGGCGAGCGCTACACCCTCACCTGGGCGGAGGCCGGCGGCCCCCCGGTGACAGCGAAGCCCTCGCGCAAGGGATTCGGGACGGTGCTCGCCGAGCGCAGCGTCGCCGGCCAGCTCGACGGCGTGCTGGAGCACGAGTGGGCGCCGGGCGGCCTGCTGATGCGGCTCAGCGTGCCGCTGGCCAACCTCCGGCACTGAGATGGCGCGCAGCCCCGGCGGGGCCGGGCCCGCGCTCGTCGTGCTCGATTTCGACGGCACGCTCGCCGACAGCTTCGACTGGTTCTGCTCGGTCCTGAACGGCGTCGCCGACCGCTATCGCTTCCGCCGGGTCGAGCCCCACGAGGTCGAGGGGCTGCGGCTGCAGGGCGCGCGGGCGATCGTGGCCCATCTCGGCATCCCCCGCTGGAAGCTGCCGTTCATCGCCCGCCACATGCACGCGCTGGCGGCGCGCGACGCGGACCGGATCGCGCTGTTTCCTGGCGTGCCGGCGATGCTGGCTGGGCTCAACGAAGCGGGGGTGCCGCTGGCGATCCTTTCGTCGAATCGCGCCGACACGGTCCGCCGGGTGCTCGGGCTGGAGAATGCGGCGCGCATCGACGCCTATGCCTGCGGCGCTTCGCTGTTCGGCAAGGCGCGGCGGTTGCGGGCCCTGCTGGCCCGGCAGGGCGTCCCCCCGGAGCGGGCCCTGTGCATCGGCGACGAGGTCCGGGATCTCGAGGCGGCGCGGGCGCTCGGCTGCCCGTTCGGCGCAGTGGCCTGGGGCTATACCGATGCGCGGGCGCTGGCGGCGCTCGGCCCCGACTACCTGTTCGCCGCGCCGGATGAGATCACCCGGCTGGCGAATCGTCCCGAGCGGCGGCTGGCGGCCTCGGAAGGGCGGTCACCCGAGTCGCTCCGGACGACATCCCATCCAATCCCCTCATCCTGAGGGGCCCGCGTCAGCGGGCCTCGAAGGAGGGCTCCAGGGATCGCCGAGGCTTCTGGAGGGCTCCTTCGAGGGCGACGCTGCGCGTCGCCGCCTCAGGATGAGGTGGCGGATGGGATCGACCGGGTTTCCTTGGAAAGCCTCAGCGTCCGATCACAGGCCGCGGTTGGCGCCCGGGACGACGCTGGTGCCCTTGCCGGAGCCGAACGGCTCGTAGCGGGTCAGGCCGCGGAACAGCTGGCTGAGGAACGCGCGGTCGGCGCCGCTGGTCGGGGTGGTGCGCTCGATGAAGTCGAACACCTTGCCGTCCTGCAGGCCGTAGAGCGCCACCCGCTCGACCTTGAAGCCGGGGGTGAAGTAGACCGCCGTGACCTTCTGGTCCTCGACCTGCTCGCCCAGGAACATGATCGTCCGGCTGGTGTTCTGCGAGATGTAGTACCAGGACTTGTTGCCCACCGTGGAGACCGTCGACGGCGTGCCGAGGATCTGCAGCACCTGCTCGGGGCTCATGCCGGGCTTGATCGTGGCGAGTGCGGCCTGATCGACCTGGTAGCCGTGGCGCAACTCTTCGCTGACGCAGCCGGCGAGGCCGGAGCCCGCGAGGCCGAGCAGGCCGAGGCGCGCAAAGGACTGGACGAGACGGCGCCGCATCGGGCCCCCAGAGAGCGTGTTGACGGACGAGCGACGCAGGCCGCCGCCGGTCCATGTCTCCGACGGCGCTTGCGCCTTGGGCGTGGGTTGCCGTACCGCGGGGATATGGCTTTGACAAGGCAAGCTTGGCCACACGCGCCGGCCCAACGCACCCGCTTTCCCTCCCCCCTTTGCGGGCTACGATGTTCACACATCGGCTTCGGTCAGGCCCGACGCGCTCTCCTCCCCCTTGTGGGGAGGAGTTGGAGGTGGGGGTGGTTCAGAAGGCACCGCTGCGCCCCATCCGGCACCACCCCCACCCCTGACCCCTCCCCACAAGGGGGAGGGGAAACGCGCTGTGTTTCAGAGGCTTGCAACAGAACGGCCTCGATGTGTGAATCCGGTAGCCTTTGCGGGGGAGGGTGGCCCAATGGGCGCCCTCTGCGTCAGCAGGGGTCGGGAGAGGGGACCCCGGTTTCCGGAGGAGGCAGAGCAGGCGTGCGAGCCGGAGCTTCGATCTGCACCGTCGCTCCCCTCTCCCGACCCCCTCCGGGGGCCACCCTCCCCCGCAGAGGGGGGAGGGAGAGGCGCGTGTCGGCTTTGTTCTTGGCATTCTTCACGCCCGCGAGGCACCGATGATCGCCGGGCTGTTCCGGCGCGACAGCGCGCGACGCCGGGCCGTCGAGGCGTTGCACGCGGCCATCAGCGCGGCGGCGCGGCAGCCGGGCCTGTACACGCGGCTCGCCGTGCCCGACACCGTGGAGGGCCGGTTCGAGGCCCTGTGCCTGCACGTCATCCTGGTGCTGCGCCAGCTGAACCGGTTGCCGGCCCCGGCCGCCGACGTGGCGCAGGATCTGGTGAATTCGGTCTTCACCCAGCTCGACGCGGCTTTGCGCGAACTCGGCGTCGGCGATATGGGCGTCGGCAAGCGGATGAAAAAACTCGGCGCCGCCTTCTACGGACGGGCCACGGGCTACGATGCCGCCCTCGACGCCGGCGACGGCGCGGCCCTGGCCGTGGTGCTCGCCCGCAACGTGCTGGGCGGCGCGGGTGACGCGGCGGGCCTCGCCGCCTACGTGCTGGCCGCCGACGCGGCGCTGGCGGAAACCCATCTCGACGGGCTGCTCGCTGCCGGGCCGCCCTTTCCGGAGCCGGACGCGTTCGCGCCGGCCCCGACCGGAGACAGGACATGAGACACCGTACGGGTCCGGAGAGCGGACCGCTCTCGCGCTGGATCAACGTCGAGCGCCTGCCGCAGGGCCGGGGCGCCGTGACCGTCGAGGCGAGCCCGGCCGAGTGCACGGCGCTGGCCGCAGACTTCAAGATCCCCGCCATCCGCGATCTGGTCGGGCGGTTCGAGATTTCGGGTTCCACCAACCGGATGACCGTGACCGGCACGGTCGAGGCCGTGGTGACGCAGGTCTGCACGGTGAGCCTCGAGCCGTTCGAGGGGCCGGTCCGCGAGCCCGTGGAGGTGGTGTTCACCGATACCGATCAGCTCGCCGGCACCGATGCCGAGGATGTCGAGATCCCCGATCCGCTGATCGGCGGCCGGATCGATTTCGGCGCGCTCACGGCCGAGTTCCTGGCGCTCGGCCTCGACCCCTATCCGCGCAAGCCCGGCATCGCCTTCGAGCCGGTGGTGGCGGGCGAGGATGCGGGGCCTTTCGACGCGCTGCGCCGGTTGCGTGACGGGGAGGGGTGAGGCGGACCGGCCTGGTGCTGCGACGGGTCGGGTCGCTGGGCGTGATGGCAGGATTGAGCGGCAGGTTTCTGCTTAGGGATATCCAACCCACCCCCTCATCCTGAGGTGCCGGAGCGCAGCGGAGGCCTCGAAGGAGCCCTCCAGCCGGCCGCGCGATCCCTGGAGGGCTCCTTCGAGGCCCGCTGCGCGGGCACCTCAGGATGAGGGGGCTAATGGGATTACCCGGGTTCGAGCACCGCAGGGGATTCGCCCGCCCCGAAACAATTGCCTGACCCCGCCGGCCCGATTTCATTTGCCCGGCGGGCCGGTATCGCTATGGTCCGCCGCGCTTGGCGGCCGGCCCTCGCCCGTCCCGCCGTCCTCCTGTCCAGCTGAGACCGCGGCCCGCAACGATATGTCCCAACGCGTGTGCATCTCGCTCGACGCCATGGGTGGCGACCACGGGCCTTCGACCGTCGTGCCCGGCGCCGCCCTGGCCCGTGAGCGCCATCCCGACATGACCTTCCTGCTGTTCGGCGACGAGGCGGTGATCGCGCCGCTGGTCGCCAAGGAGCCGCGCCTCAAGGACTGCGTCGAGATCCGCCACACCACCGTGGCGGTCGCCATGGACGACAAGCCCAGCCAGGCGGTGCGCCAGGGACGGGGCAAGTCCTCGATGTGGCAGGCGATCCAGGCGGTGCGCGACGGCCAGGCCGATGCCTGCGTGTCGGCCGGCAACACCGGCGCCCTGATGGCGATGTCGAAGATCTGCCTGAAGACCATGTCGGGCATCGAGCGCCCGGCCATCGCCTGCCTGTGGCCGACCGTGCGCGGCGAGAGCGTCGTGCTCGATGTCGGCGCCACCATCGGCACCGATGCGGAGCACTTGGTCGAGATGGCCGTGATGGGCTCGGCTATGGCCCGGATCGTGTTCGACCTCGACAAGCCGACCGTCGGCCTGCTGAACGTCGGCACCGAGGAGATGAAGGGCAACGAGGCGGTCAAGGAGGCCGCCCGGCTGCTGCGCGAGATGGACAGCCCGCGCCTGACCTATCACGGCTTCGTCGAGGGCACGGATCTCGGACGCGGCACCGTCGACGTGGTGGTGACCGAAGGTTTCACGGGAAACATCGCGCTCAAGACCGCCGAGGGCACCGCCAAGCAGATCGGCTCCTATCTCCGCTCGGCCATGACCCGGACCCTGTCGGCTAAGATCGGCGCGCTGTTCGCCCGCCAGGCGTTCAAGGCCCTGAAGGACAAGATGAACCCGAGCCGCGCCAATGGCGGCGTGTTCCTCGGCCTGGAGGGCATCGTCATCAAGAGCCATGGCTCGGAGAACGCGCAGGGCTTCGCCGCGGCGATCGACCTGGCCCACGACATGGCCCGCCACGACATGATCCGCACGATCCGCGAGATGCTCGACCAGACGGCAGTCCTGGCGCCAGCGTGAGGGTCCGTAGACGGACGGGATGGAAACGGGCCTCCTTCTCGCGCACGTGAGGGAGCGTCCGTTCAAAAGACGCACAGCGCCTTCACCGTCATTGCGAGCGCAGCGAAGCAACCCAGTGCAGCGGGCGATCCCCGAATGGGGCGTATCCCTCGGTTGCTTCGCTGCGCTCGCAATGACGGATTGGATCGTCGGTCGGCCGATCCGACCGGAAACCGACTGACACATGGGCGGACCCGCCATCCGGTCTGGGGCGTTCACACAACACACGGCGGCGTGCGCTCCTCCGGTCCGTAAGGGGACGGCGATTCGCGCAACATGTTCAAGACGTTGACGGCCCGTGGGGATGTCCAAGCCCCCCTCGTCCGGGAAGGAAAGCGATGTCAGCCCTCCGCACAGAGTCTCCGCAGGCGCTCCGCTCGGTGGTGGTCGGGACCGGATCGAGCCTGCCCGCGCGGGTGGTGACCAACGCCGCCCTGAGCGAGCGGGTCGAGACCTCGGACGAGTGGATCGTCCAGCGCACCGGCATCCGCCAGCGCCACATCGCCGATGCGAGCGAGACCACCTCGGTGCTGGGCACCCGGGCCGCCCAGGCCGCCCTCGACGATGCCGGCCTGACCGGCGCCGACATCGACCTCGTGATCTGCGCGACCTCGACCCCCGATCACACCTTCCCGGCCACCGCCACCCAGATCCAGGCGGCGCTCGGCATCCATCAGGGCGCGGCCTTCGACCTGCAGGCGGTCTGCGCCGGCTTCGTGTTCGCGGTCTCCACCGCCGACAAGTTTCTGACCACCGGCTCCGCCCGCCGGGCCCTGGTGATCGGCGCCGAGACGTTTTCGCGGATCCTCGACTGGGAGGACCGCACCACCTGCGTGCTGTTCGGCGACGGCGCCGGAGCGGTGGTGCTGGAGGCGCGGGCGGATGCCGGCGAGCGCGGCGTCCTCTGCGCCAGCCTGCGCTCGGACGGGCGGCACCGCGAGAAACTCTATGTCGATGGCGGCCCGGGCTCTACGGGAACCACCGGGCATCTGCGCATGGAGGGCCGCGAGGTGTTCCGCTTCGCGGTCGGGCAGGTGACCGACGTGATCGCCGACGCCTTCGCGCAGGCCGGACTCACGGCGGACGACCTCGACTGGTTCGTGCCCCACCAGGCCAACCGCCGGATCATCGAGGCCTCGGCCGACAAGCTCGGCATCGCCCGCGAGAAGATCGTGCTGACGGTCGACCGCCACGGCAACACCTCGGCCGCCTCGATTCCCCTGGCCCTCGATGTCGCCCGGCGGGACGGCCGCATCCAGCCCGGCGATCTGGTGATGATCGAGGCGATCGGCGGCGGCTTCAGCTGGGGCGCGGCGCTGATCCGCTGGTGACGGGCTGGACCGATTCCAGGCCTCCCCGCGGTTGACCGGGCGGCGGGCGCCGATTAGCGTGCCGGATCATAGGGATACACCTTCAGCTTGCTGTGCGGCCGAGTTCGCCGCGCCTGTGGGCTGCCGGAAGAGAAGAGCGGGCGAGGGGACACGGCATGGCAGGCAAGACGGTGACGCGCGCCGACTTGAGCGAGGCCGTCTACCACCAGGTGGGCCTGTCGCGGACCGAATCCGCCGCCCTGGTCGAGACCGTGCTGTCGGAGATCTGCGCCTGCCTGGCGGGGGGCGAGACGGTCAAGCTGTCCTCGTTCGGCTCCTTCGTGGTGCGCAGCAAGGGCAAGCGCGTCGGCCGCAACCCCAAGACCGGCGTCGAAGTGGCGATCGAGCCCCGCCAGGTGATGGTGTTCAAGCCGTCCAACGTGCTCAAGGCCAAGATCAACGGCCAGGCGATCAACGGGCTGGACAAGCACGACGAGGATGATTGAGCGGCCTGATAGAGGCCCCCCGCGACAGGGGGGACGCACTTTCCCTCACCCGCAGAAGCTATGCGCGAGACAGGTTTGAAGCGCAGGCGCTGTTGAAGGCTGCGAGGTGCCCCCTCTCCCGTGCGGGAGAGGGCTGGGGTGAGGGATCAGGTCTGTCCGGAGAGGTCACATCTCTCACCCTGTCCCTCTCCCGCACGGGAGAGGGGACCCGCGCCTTCTGCGCCCATGGCATGATCACGGCTACGGTCGAAACCTGTCTAGGCTGTAGCCCGCAGAGGAGGAGGGAGAAGCGTCGCGGGTCGGTCTGATCTCCCGCTAAGACGACAAACAAGCCTCCTCACGCCCGGTAAGGCTTGAGCCCGGCCGCGCAGACCGGCAAGATCAAAAATTCCCGCGCCACATCAGACAGCCATGCCCCCAGCCCTCGCCGCCGACCTGTCGCTCGAACCGATGGCTGAGAAGAGCGCCGGTGCCTTTCGTACGATCAGCGAGGTCGCCGACGAGCTCGACGTGCCCCAGCACGTCCTGCGGTTCTGGGAGACCCGATTCGGCCAGATCCGCCCGGTGAAGCGGGCCGGCGGCCGGCGCTATTACCGGCCCCAGGATGTCGAGCTCGTCGCCGGCATCCGGCAGCTCCTCTACGTGCAGCGCTACACCATCGCGGGGGCGCAGCGGGTGCTCAAGGAGAACGGCATCCGCTTCGTCCAGGCCGTGGGCCGCGGCGAGGCCAAGGCCGCCGAGCCGCTGATCCAGGAGGTCGAGGGCGCGACCGCGCTCCGGGCCGACACGCCCGACCGGGCGGCGCTCATGGGCGTGCTGGAGGATCTGCACGCCTGCCGCACCCTGCTCGACGCCCTGCGCAGGCCCTACGACCGGGACGTGTGACGGCCGTCGCGGCCCTCGCTCTGCGCGAAAAGCGCGATGCGCACGCAACTTGCGGATCTGGCGAACTTTCCTGCCGGAACCCGCGTTGTCGCCCGCATGGCCGCGTCCAAACCCAAGCTGTCACCCAGCCAGGAACTGATGGCCCGCCTCATGCGGATCGTCCGTTCCTGCCCGGACGCGGCCTCGGAAGTCCTCGAACTGATGTTCCTGGTCAGCCAGATCGAGGCCGCCACCACGATCGATCGAGAATACCGGGACGCCAAGCGGGTGATCAGCCGCCTGCGCAATCCCCTGTGGGAGATGGGTCCGCCCGACCGGGAGAAGCTGCTGACCGCCGCCGAAACGATCCGCCGCGTCTGCCGCCTGCCCGAGGACCAGATTCCCCCGGTGCCGATCGCTGATGCCGGGGAGCGCGCCCGGGTCGAGGCCCGGCTCGCCGCAGCGCTCGCCGGCGAGTTCGACGCCGCCCAGATCGCCCGGGTCACGGGCGTCGTGGCCGCCGTGCTGCAGGAATAGGATCGGTTCCGGAAAAGATTCGGCGCACCGCCTCTGTCCGGGACGGGACATCGCTCCCAAAACCCTCGACGGCCGCGTCGGGCGTCACCACATGCGGTTCAACCGATGGAAGGGGCGCCCGGGTATGAGCCCGGAATCCGGCCCCGGATCGGTACCGGAGAGACGCCGCCCATGACCGCCCTTCGTCCGCTCGCCGCGCTGCTCGCAGGGGGCCTGATCCTCGCCGGACCGGCCCAGGTCCCGGCCTTTGCCCAGACCACGGTGACGCGCTCCAAGACGGTCGCCCCCGGCAAGACCGTGCGGCTGGAGATCGCCCCGAATCTCAAAAAGGACTGCACCCCCGGCCCGATGCCGGAATTCAAGGTTTCCGGCGCGCCCAAGAACGGCTCGGTGATCACCAAGGTCGGCAAGCTGAAGACGCCGGCGAGCTATCGCTGCCCCAACAAGGAGGCCGCGGTGCAGGCTTTGTTCTACCAGCCCAACAATGGCTTCACCGGCGCCGACGAGGTGACCTTCGAGGTCAAGGGCGCCGACGGGCAAGTGCAGACCCAGAACATCAAGATCACCGTCGGGGCGGCGGGTTCAAAATCCGGGGACGATGCCAAGAAAGAAGGCACGGATCTCTAAGTAGAGGCAGGAAACCCTGGCGCGTGCATAGTTTTTCATCCTAAATTGCGCGCACGAAGGAGACCGAAATCAACGTTGAACCTGGTTGAGGCCGCGTTTTGGCCAGACGAGTGTTGCAAGCAATCGACAGGCCGGCGGCGCGTTCGCCGCGCTGCGACAAAAGCGGGCCTGTCGGTTGCATCCGAGCCGAGACAGGATGAAGCTGTCAGGGTCTGAGAGGGTTATCGAATGTCGATGCATGCGACGAACGACCTTTTCCAGAGCTTCGCCCGAGGGTACGAGGCCCGCCGCGATACGGAGATGACACTCTCCGAGTATCTCGAGGCCTGCCGCGACGAGCCGCTGATGTATGCCACGGCTGCCGAGCGCATCCTGGCGGCCATCGGCGAGCCGGAATTCGTGGACACCGCCAAGGATTCCCGCCTCGGCCGGATGTTCATGAACCGGACGATCCGGACCTACCCGGCGTTCCGCGAATTCTACGGCATGGAGGAGACGATCGAGCGGATCGTGTCGTTCTTCCGCCATGCCGCGCAGGGGTTGGAGGAGCGCAAGCAGATCCTCTACCTGCTGGGCCCGGTGGGCGGCGGCAAGTCGTCGCTGGCCGAGCGGCTCAAGCTGCTGATGGAGGTCCACCCAATCTACGTGCTCAAGGCCGGGGACGAGGTCTCGCCGGTGTTCGAGAGCCCGCTCGGCCTGTTCGACCCCGACACGATGGGCGAGGAGATCCAGAAGCGCTACGGCGTGCCGCGCCGCCGGCTCACCGGGTTGATGAGCCCCTGGGCGCTCAAGCGCCTGGACGAGTTCAACGGCGACATCTCGCGCTTCAAGGTGATCAAGGTCCGGCCGTCGCGGCTGCGGCAGATCGGCATCGCCAAGACCGAGCCGGGCGACGAGAACAACCAGGACATCTCCTCGCTGGTCGGCAAGGTCGACATCCGCCGGCTGGAGACCCTGTCCCAGGCCGATCCCGATGCCTACTCCTACTCGGGCGGCCTGAACCGGGCGAACCAGGGCGTTCTCGAATTCGTCGAGATGTTCAAGGCGCCGATCAAGATGCTCCACCCGCTGCTCACCGCGACGCAGGAGGGCAACTACGTCGGCACCGAGAATATCGGCGCGATCCCGTTCACCGGGGTGATCCTGGCCCACTCGAACGAGTCCGAGTGGCAGACCTTCAAGACCAACAAGAACAACGAGGCCTTCATCGATCGCATCTACGTGATCAAGGTCCCGTACTGCCTCCGGGTGACGGAGGAGCAGCACATCTACGAGAAGCTGATCTCGGGCTCCGAACTCTCGGACGCGGCCTGCGCCCCCGGCACGCTCGAGATGCTGGCCCGGTTCTCGGTTCTGTCGCGCCTGCGCGAGCACGCGAATTCCAACGCCTTCTCGAAGATGCGGGTCTATGACGGCGAATCGCTCCGCGAGGTCGATCCGCGCGCCCGCTCCATGCAGGAATACAAGGACGCCGCCGGGGTCGACGAGGGCATGGACGGGATCTCGACCCGCTTCGCCTTCAAGGTGCTGGCCGCGACCTTCAACCACGACACCACCGAGGTCTCGGCCGACCCGGTGCACCTGATGTACGTGCTGGAGCAGTCGCTCCGCCGGGAGCAGCTGCCGCCCGAGACCGAGAAGAAGTACCTGGAATTCATCAAGACCGAGCTGGCCCCGCGCTACGCGGAGTTCATCGGCCACGAGATCCAGAAGGCCTATCTCGAATCGTATCACGATTACGGCCAGAACCTGTTCGACCGCTACATCGACTACGCCGATGCGTGGATCGAGGATCAGGACTTCAAGGACGCCGAGACCGGCCAGTTGCTGAACCGCGAGCTCCTCAATCAGGAGCTCACGAAAATCGAAAAACCTGCGGGGATCGCCAACCCGAAGGATTTCCGCAACGAGGTGGTCAAGTTCGCCCTGCGGTCGCGGGCCCAGCATGGCGGCCGCAACCCGAGCTGGACCAGCTACGAGAAGCTGCGCGAGGTGATCGAGCGGCGCATGTTCAGCCAGGTCGAGGAACTGCTGCCGGTGATCTCCTTCGGCTCGAAGAAGGACGGCGACACCGAGAAGAAGCACGGCGAGTTCGTCGAGCGCATGGTCGCCCGCGGCTACACCGAGCGGCAGGTCCGCCGCCTGGTGGAATGGTACATGCGGGTGAAGCAGGCCGGCTGAGGGACGAAGACTCCGCCCGGGGTCGAGCCCGGGCGGCCAAGTTTCGACCCTCCGCCGCCATAGTTTCGGACGACCGGCCGGCGAGGCTCGCAAGCATGATGTGGGAAAAGGGAAATCCGCTTTTCCGAACTCATCATCTGGGAGCGGCGCGTTAGACCAGACTGTGCGAAAGAGGGAAGCCTCTTTCGGAGGGCAGCATGGTATAACGGGAGGCTAGAACCGGCCGGAGCACGCGGGACGAGGGTTTTCGCAGCGTATGCACATCGTCGACCGACGCCTGAACCCGGGGGGCAAGAGCCTCCCCAACCGCCAGCGCTTCCTGCGGCGCGTGAAGGATGTTGCCCAGCGCGCCGTGCGCGAATCCGCCCGCGAGAAGGACATCAAGGATCTCGGCAAGGACGGCCGGGTGACCGTACCCGCCGACGGCGTGCGCGAGCCCCGGTTCTCCCGCCAGCCCGGCACCGGCCTGCAGGACCACATCCTGCCGGGCAACAAGACCTACGTGGAAGGCGACACGATCGAGCGCCCGCCGGGCGGCGGCGGAGGCCGCGGCTCCGGCGAGGGCGGGGAGGGCGGCGAGAACAGCGAGGACGCGTTCCGCTTCGTGCTCACCCGCGAGGAGTTTCTGGAACTGTTTCTGGAGGATCTGGAGCTTCCGGATCTCGCCAAGCGGCGGCTCGCGGTGGTCGACACGGAAGGGATGCGCCGGGCCGGCTACACGGTGACCGGCTCGCCGGCCAACCTCGCCCTGACCCGGACTTTGCGCAACTCGATGTCCCGGCGCATCGCCCTCAAGCGCCCGAAGCCCGAAGAGGTCGCGGCTTTGGAGGCGCAGCTCGCCGAGATGCGCGAATCGGATCCCGGCCGCCCTGACCTGGAGCAGGCGCTCCTGAAGCTCCGCGAGCGTGCCAAGCGCATCCCCTATGTCGACCCGATCGACCTGCGCTTCCGCCGGTTCGAGCCCTATCCGCGCCCGATCGCCCAGGCCGTGATGTTCTGCCTGATGGACGTGTCCGGCTCGATGACCGAGCACATGAAGGACCTCGCCAAGCGGTTCTACATCCTGCTGCACATCTTCCTGACCCGCCGCTACCGGCACGTCGAGATCGTGTTCATCCGCCACACCGACCGGGCCACCGAGGTAGACGAGGAGACCTTCTTCGGCTCCCGGGAGACCGGTGGCACGCTGGTGTCGTCGGCCCTGGTGGAGATGAAGCGGGTCATCGCCGAGCGCTACGACCCCAACGACTGGAACATCTACGCCGCCCAGGCCTCGGACGGCGACAACGTCTCCTCCGACGGGCCGACCTCGACGGAGCTGCTGCGCGCGCACATCCTGCCGGCGTGCCAGCACTTCGCCTATCTGGAGGTCGGCGACGAGAACGGCCCCCGGGCCGGGTTCGTGGAGCACCGCACCACCCTGTGGCGGACCTACGAGGCCATCGCCAAGGCCGGCGGCCCGATCGCGATGCGCAAGGTCAACCACCGCCGGGAGATCTACCCGGTCTTCCGCGAGCTGTTCGGCCGCAAGGACGCCCGGGCCGAGGCGGAGGCTTAGCGATTTCCCCTCCCCCTTGCGGGGAGGGGTAGGGGTGGGGGTCGTTCAGGATCGAGCGTCGTGGTCTCTTCTGCACCACCCCCACCCCCGGCCCCTCCCCGCAAGGGGGAGGGGAGACAGGTTGAGGAGTAGGGTTTCATGGTGACCAGCCTGAGCCGCCCGTCGAGCAAGTCGCCGATCTCCGGCGGCCAAAAACCCCTGTTCACCGGCAACGACTGGGATTTCGACACGATCCGGCGCATCCACGACGCCTGCGAGGCCATTGCCGGGCCGGAATTGGGGCTGTCCTGGTACCCGAACCAGATCGAGATCATCACGGCCGAGCAGATGCTCGACGCCTACGCGTCGATCGGCATGCCGCTGTTCTACAAGCACTGGTCGTTCGGCAAGCACTTCGCCCAGCACGAGGCCGGCTATCGGCGCGGCCTGATGGGGCTCGCCTACGAGATCGTCATCAACTCGGACCCGTGCATCTCCTACGTGATGGAGGAGAACACGGCGACGATGCAGACCCTGGTGATCGCGCACGCTGCCTTCGGTCATAACCACTTCTTCAAGAACAACTATCTGTTCCGGCAATGGACCGATGCCGAGGGCATCCTCGACTATCTGGACTTCGCCAAGGGCTTCATCACCCGCTGCGAGGAGCGCTACGGCCACCAGGCGGTGGAGCAGGTGCTCGACGCCGCCCACGCGCTGATGAGCCAGGGCGTCCACCGCTACCCGCGCAAGAAGCGGCCGGACCTCGCTTCCGAGCAGCGCCGCGAGCGCGAGCGGATCGAGCACGGCGAGCAGATCTACAACGACCTGTGGCGGACCTTGCCGCAGAAGACCGGCGCGGTGCGTCCGGACCTGGCGGCCGAGCGACGCAAGGCCCTGCTCGAACTGCCGCAGGAGAACATTCTTTATTTCCTGGAGAAGGTCGCGCCGCGGCTGCGCCCCTGGCAGCGCGAGATCCTGCGCATCGTCCGGCTGGTGGCCCAGTATTTCTACCCGCAGCGCCAGACCAAGGTGATGAACGAGGGCTGTGCGACCTACAGCCACTACCGGATCATGAATTCGCTCTCCGAGAAGGGGCTGATCACCGAGGCCGCCTATCTCGAATTCCTGCAATCGCACACCAACGTCATCCGGCAGCCGAACTACGACGACCGCTCCTATGGCGGCCACAACCCGTACGCGATCGGCTTCGCGATGATGCAGGACATCGCCCGCATCGTGGAGCAGCCGACGCAGGAGGACCGCGAGTGGTTCCCGGACATCGCCGGCACCGGTGACGCCATGGCGGTGCTGCGCGATTGCTGGGCGAATTACCGCGACGAGAGCTTCATCCAGCAGTTCCTGTCGCCGAAGCTGATGCGTGACCTGCGCCTGTTCCACGTGGTCGACGATCCCGAGGAGCCGGAACTGCGCGTCGAGGCGATCCACGACGAGCGCGGCTACCGCAAGATGCGCCGCTCCTTCGCCCGCCAGTACGACGTCGCCTGGCTCGATCCGGATATCGAGGTGGTGGACGTGGATCTCGAAGGCGACCGCCGCCTGATCCTGCACCACAAGGCGATCAACAAGATCACCTTGCAGAAGGACGACGCCAAGCGCGTGCTCCAGCACCTCGCCGACCTCTGGGGCTACGACGTGGTCCTCAAGGAAGTGGAGCCGGCAACCGGCACGGTGCTGGGGGAGATCAGCGCCAGCGCGCGGCCGATCTTTTTCTAGAGAGGATCCGGGAGGCCATCCTCCCACCTTCAACCTCATCCTGAGGTGCCCGGCGATCGAAGATCACCGGGCCTCGAAGGAGGGCTCCAGGGATCGCGCGGCCACTGGAGGGCTCCTTCGAGGGCTCCGCTGCGCTTCGCCACCTCAGGATGAGGTCGTGGATTGGATCAGCCGCGGATTGCCTCACCACCCCAACCCATGCTGCAACCAGGCATGAGCGCCCCGATCCTCACCCTCGAAGAAACAAAAAATTTCCTCGACCGGGAATTCCCGCAGATGCAGGCCGGCGGGCGGGCGTTTCATCTGGAGGCGGTCGGGCCGCTCTCGGCGCGGATGCGGATGGAGGGGCAGGAGCGCTTCCTGCGGCCCGGGGGCACGGTGTCGGGGCCGGCCATGATGGCGCTGGCGGATTACGTGCTCTACGCCGCGATCCTGGCCCAGATCGGCCCCGTCGCCCTGGCGGTGACCACGAGCCTGACCTTCAACTTCCTGCGCAAGCCCGCCCCCGGCGACCTGCTGGCGGAATGCCGGCTGCTCAAGCTCGGGCGGCGCCTGGCGGTGGGCGAGGTCGGGATCACAGTCCCGGGCAGCGACGATCTCGTCTGCCACGCCACCGGCACCTACGCGATTCCGCCGCGCTAGAGCAGGATGACGCTGCCTTGGCAGGGCAGTCGGCGGAGCGGACTCAAACGTCGGTCCGGTCCTGATCGACGCTCATCCAACCCTCATCCCTCATCCTGAGGTGGCGACGCGCAGCGGCGCCCTCGAAGGAGCCCTCCAGTTTGCTCGCGATCCCTGGAGGGCTCCTTCGAGGCTCGCTTCGCTCACACCTCAGGATGAGGGGTGTGGGCTGGATGAGCGCCGATCCAGATGAAGCCGGCCCCTGTCATGTACCGTGCCCGCGGTTAGGCGCTCGGCTGCGCCTCGGTGAGCCGGGCCGCGTAGCGGGCGATCAGGTCGACCTCCAGGTTCAGCCCGTCGCCGGCGCGCCGCTCGCCCCAGGTGGTGACCTGGAGGGTGTGGGGGATCAGCAGCACCGAGAAGACGTCGCCCGCGACGCTGTTCACCGTGAGCGAGGTGCCGTCGAGGCAGACCGAGCCCTTCTCGGCGATGAACCGCGACAGGTTTTGGGGTGCGCGCAGCGTGAAGCGGTCGCTCGGCCCCCAGGCGCCGGCGGTGACGCTCTCGCGCTCCAGGATCTCGGCGACGCCGTCGACATGGCCGGTGACGAGATGGCCGCCGAGCTCGTCGCCGATCTTCAGGGACCGCTCCAGGTTGATGCGCGCCCCCGCCACCCAGCGGCCGACCGTGGTCCGCGCCAGGGTCTCGGCGGCGGCGTCCACCGCGAAGACGCAGCCGCCCTCGGCCGGCTCCATCGAGACCGCCGTGAGGCACGGGCCCGAGCAGGCGATCGAGGCGCCCAGCGCGATGGTGGCCGGGTCGTAGGAGGCGCGGATCGTGATCCGGCGCAGGTCGCCCTCGCCCGCGATCGAGACGATGGTGCCGACATCGCTGACGAGACCGGTGAACATGTTTTACGACATCCTCTCGTAGGTGGCGGCCTTGTCGGGGCCGAGCTGCAGCCGCTCGGCCAGCCGGAATTTTTTCGGGTCTGCCAGCGCGCCGGTCAAATCCGGGCCGAGTGCCTTCAGGCCGCCCGTGGCGCCGAGTTCCGCCGGCCCGGTGACCAGCGTGCAGGCCTCGATCAGATCGGCCCGCGCGAGGGCATCGGCAAGGCGTGGGCCGCCCTCGGTGCACAGGCGCGTCAAACCGCGCTCCCCCAGATGCGCCAGCGCCGTCGGCAGGTCGACGCGACCGGCGACATCCGCCGGCAGGATGGCGATCTCGACGCCGAGCGCCTCCAGGGCCCGGCGGGCATGGGCCGGGGCGGAGCGGGTGGTCAGGACCAGCGTGGCGGTGTCGCGCGCGGTCCGGGCGAGCACGCTGGCGGGGGAGAGCATCAGCTGCGAATCGAGCACGATCCGCAGGGGCGAGCGGGCGCCGAGGCCCGGCAGCCGCACGGTCAGGGATGGGTCGTCGGCCCGGGCGGTGCCGATGCCGATCAGGATCGCGTCGGCATGCGCCCGCCAGAGATGCACCGCCCCGTCGGCCACCGGGCCGGTGATCCGCAGGCGCTCCGGGCCGGCGCTCGCGCAGAAGCCGTCGCGGGTGCGGGCGAGCTTGAGATGCACGGCCGGCCGGCCACGGGTCACCCGGGTGATGTGGCCGATATGGTCCCGGGCCGCCGCCTCTTGCATCAGGCCGGTCTCGACGGTGACGCCCCCCTGGCGCAGCAGCGCGTGGCCGCGCCCGGCCACCCGCGAATCTGGATCCTCGACGGCGCTGACCACCCGGGCGATCCCGGCGGCCAGGATCGCGTCGGTGCAGGGCGGCGTGCGACCGTGATGCGAGCACGGCTCCAGGGTGACGTAGAGGGTCGCGCCCCTTGCGGCCGCGCCGGCCTCGGCGAGGGCCAGGGGCTCGCCGTGCGGCCGGCCCCCCGGCGCCGTCGCCCCGGTTCCGAGGATCCGGCCGGTGCCGGGCTCGACCACGACGGCGCCGACCGACGGGTTCGGCCAGGTGGTGCCGAGCCCGCGCCGGCCGAGCGCCAGGGCGAGGCGCATGAAGCTGGCATCGTCGCTCATGAGCGGACGGCCCGGCGGCGGGGCGGTGCCTCGGGCTCTGGTTCCTCAGGGTCGGGCGACGAGTCCGCCTCGGCCCCCACGGCCAGCAGGCCGTCGCCCAGGGTGCCGAGCAGGTCCTCGAAATCCTTGGCTTCCCGAAAATTCTTGTAGACCGAGGCGAAGCGCACATAGGCGACGTCGTCGAGGCCCTTCAGCCCGGCCATCACCAATTCGCCGATCGCCTCGGAGGTCACCTCCGGCTCGCCGGCGCTCTCCAGCTGCCGGGTGATGCCGCTGACCAGCCGCTCGATTCGCTCCGGGTCGACGGCGCGCTTGCGCAGGGCCACGTCGATCGAGCGCTGGAGCTTGTCCCGGTCGAACGGCACGCGCTTGCCCGAGCGCTTCAGCACCACGACCTCGCGCAGCTGCACCCGCTCGAAGGTGGTGAAGCGGCCGGCGCAATCCGGGCAGACCCGGCGGCGCCGGATCGCGGCGCCGTCCTCGGAGGGCCGCGAATCCTTCACCTGCGTCTCGGAGCCGCCGCAATAGGGACACCGCATGGGATCTGAGCCGCCTCGTTTCAGGGTCTCGAAGACCCGCATCGGCTATCTGCCCCAGCCGCCTGCGGATTGCCAGGATTGGGGCACGCGACAGAGCGTGCGGTGTGCGCCCGTCGGGCACGCGCTCCGACCGTCAGGAAGCAACCGCCTGGGCGAGAGCTGCGCGGGCGAGCAGCCGTGTCGAATCCAGGGTCGGCAGCGACGCATTGACGTCGTTGATGATCAGGGGGATTTCGGTGCAGCCGAGCACGACGGCGTCGCAGCGCTCGTCGTCTTTCAGGCGTGAAATGACCGTCTGGAACAGGGCGACGCTCGCCGGATCGAAGATCCCGTTGACCAGCTCGGATAGGATGATCGCGCCGATCCGGGCGCGCTCGTGCGGTTGCGGGATCACGCAGGTGATGCCGTATCGGCGCAGCGCCGTCGGGTATACGTCGCTCTCAACCAGCCAGCGGGTTCCGGTCAGGCCGACCCGGCGGAAGCCGCGGGCGGAGGCTTCCGCCGCGACCACCTCGGCGATGTGCAGCCAGGGCAGTGGCGAGTGTGGACGAACCCAATCCATCGCCTGATGGATGGTGTTGTCCGGACAGATCAGGAAATCGGCCCCCGCCGCCCGAAGCTTGGCCGCCGAGGACAGCATCAGGTCGCCAACCCCCGCTAGATCGCCGCGATCGAGGCAATCGACATAGGCCGCCAGCGAATGCGTATGCATCGACACTTCCGGGTGTCCATGCGGGCCCAGATGCGCCGCGCCTTCTGCGCAGATCGTCCGGTAACAGAGCGCCGCCCCTTCGGCGGAGCATCCCACGATCCCGATATGCTTTGGCACGGCGTTGCGTCCCGGAGAGAGCCTTGGCGTCGACACAACGACGCCCGCGGATCCGAAGACCCGCGGGCGTTTATTCCTCTCCCAGGACTCTAGCGCAATCGGCTAGGCCGGCAGGTCTCAGCCGTAGATCGGGAACCGGTCGGTGAGCGCGTGGACGCGGCTCTTCACCGAGGCCTCGACCTCCGGATCGCCGGCCTCGCCCTTGGCCACCATGCCGTCCAGCACCTCGACGATGAAGCCGCCGATCTGCTTGAACTCGGCGACGCCGAAGCCGCGCGAGGTGCCAGCCGGGGTGCCCAGGCGGATGCCCGAGGTGATGGTCGGCTTCTGGGTGTCGAACGGCACGCCGTTCTTGTTGCAGGTGATGTCGGCCCGCGACAGGGCGGCCTCGGCGGCCTTGCCGGTGAGGCCCTTCCGCTGCAGGTCGACCAGCATCAGGTGGTTGTCGGTGCCGCCCGAGGTGATGTCGTAGCCGCCCGAGATCAGGGTGTCAGCGAGCGCCTTGGCGTTCTCCACCACCTGGCGGGCGTAGATCTTGAACTCGGGCTTGAGCGCCTCACCGAAGGCCACGGCCTTGCCGGCGATGACGTGCATCAGCGGGCCGCCCTGGAGGCCGGGGAAGATCGCCGAGTTGAATTTCTTGGCCAGCGCCTCGTCGTTGGTGAGGATCATGCCGCCGCGGGGGCCGCGCAGGGTCTTGTGGGTCGTGGTGGTGACCACGTGAGCGTGCGGGAACGGCGACGGATGCACGCCGGCCGCGATCAGGCCGGCGAAGTGGGCCGCGTCGACCATGAAGTAGGCGCCGACGGAATCGGCGATCTCGCGGAACTTGGCGAAGTCCCAGTGGCGCGGGTAGCCCGAGCCGCCGGCGATGATCACCTTCGGCTTGTGCTCCTCGGCGAGGGCGGCGACCTGCTCCATGTCGATGCGCTGGTCATCCCGGCGCACCGTGTAGGAGACCGGCTTGAACCACTTGCCCGAGACGTTGGGCGGGGCGCCGTGGGTCAGGTGGCCGCCGGCCGCGAGGTCGAGGCCCAGGAAGGTGTCGCCGGGCTGCATCAGGGCCAGGAACACGCCCTGGTTGGCCTGGGAGCCGGAATTCGGCTGCACGTTGGCGAAGCCGCAATCGAACAGGCGCTTGGCGCGCTCGATGGCGAGGTTCTCGGCGATGTCGACGAACTGGCAGCCACCGTAGTAGCGCCGGCCCGGATAGCCTTCCGCGTACTTGTTGGTCAGCACAGAGCCCTGCGCCTCCAGCACGGCGCGGGAAACGATGTTCTCCGAGGCGATCAGCTCGATCTCGTGCTGCTGGCGGCCGAGTTCCTTCGACACCGCATCGGCGATCTCGGGATCGGCCTCGGTCAGCGGGGCCGCGAAGAAGCTGTTCGAGAAGTGCTTGTCGGCGGCGGTACCGGCGCTCATGGTCTGCCTCTGTTCTGATAGGGGCGGGGCCCGGCCTTTCGTCGGCGTGCACGGGCGGGCATTCGAGCGGGATTCCTACACGGGCCGGCCCGTGCCGCCAAGCACAGGCATTTTGGATGCGCGCAAAGAATTATTTGCCGCAGGCGCGTGCAGCGGCCCCGGTCTGATGCCTTGCGTGCCGCCTTCGAGTCGGGCGACAGAATCGCTTGACTCAAGCAAATCGCGATAGAATAAAATATGAATCCATCGCGCGGACGATACTATTCTGCAAGTGTTGATTTGAGTTGTTCGGTATATTATCAAAATATATGATTTGCAATAAACATTCAATGATTCAATGACACAGTATAGAAATAAAATATAAATCTAAAAATATTTAAGATCGGAGCGGCGCGCGCATGACCATGGAAGCCTACGCCTTATGCCGGTAGCCCATTTCCAGCATCCTGGAATGGCAGGCCGCCATCGATGCAATAGGATTCGATCTGACGCTGAAATCCGATCAGATCCCGCCAGCCGTCTCCGGTCACCTCCCTGCCACATGGCAGGGGCGTGAGGCTGGCTTCGAGTGCTCGGTCATTCCGTTCTCCGACTTGGCGGAGACCTACCCCGAAACGGATTTCAGGGGACCATGGGCCTACGCGTACGCCTTCTATTTCGCGACGTTCCCGGCCTGCGCGGGGACCTGGATCGCGATTGCCGCCGGCCTCAGGCTGTCGGGAGGGATCGCCTTCGACCCGCAGGAGGACAAGCCGCTGACCGCCGAGGCCGCAATCCGCTACGCCCACGACACGGTGGTAAGCATCGCAAGGCTCGAGGCGCAGTTCGGTGCCCACACATCGATCTGAAGCCGGATCGGGGGAAGGTCGACCGCGGTCAGGAGACGAGATTCGTCTCCACCAGCACCGTCTCGGTCTCGAACGCGGCGGCATGCCACGTCCCGGCCGGGAAGTGGAATACGCTGTTGGCGGAGAACGGCTTGCGGCCCTGCTCGGTCTCGAGAAATCCGGAGCCGGAGATCACCTGCACGAACTGCTCGTGATCGTGGCTGTGGCGCCCCGCCGAGACGCCCGCCGGCACCACGACCCGCACCAGGCTCGCCGCGGCACCCGGGATCGTGCGCTTGGCGACGCCGTTGCTAGCAACATTCTCTTCGCGGGCGTCCCAGGCGGTCAGGTGGTCGGTCATCGGAGGCTCCCTGGGGTCTGCGTGACTTCGCGCATCTGCTTGAATGGGGCGCGGCGCGTGCGCCTCGACCCACGCGGCGGGTGAACGCGACTTCGACTGCAGGCGGCTGAAACGTCGCCCTTCCCCCTCTATGGGCAAATCGGCAGCGTTGAGAAATCCCATCCTTCCAAGGGTTCGGGCAAGGGTTCGGGCGTGGCGCCGACACCTCGGCACTCACCCCGTCATTCCGGGGCCGCGAAGCGGAGCCCGGAATCCAGAAACGCAGGTGGAGCAAGGTCTTGCACCGTTGGCGGCTCTGGATTCCGGGCTCGCCTGCGGCGCCCCGGAATGACGGGTTGGTCTATCCTGCGGCCGTGATTGCGCTGATCGGCGAGAAGATCCGCGCAATCGCAAAGGGTGTGAGGAGAAAACCGTCCGCCCTCTCGCGAAGGGCCACACGCGGTCCCATGGCGCTTAACTCAACTATTCCCGCCCTCGGGCGCGCGACCGCGCCGGGGTTTTGGCGAGCCCGGATCGGGCTTCGACGGCGCCGGATCCGCGGGTTTTCCCGACGACGGCCAGAAGGTCTCGAACAGCTCCTGCATCGCCCGGAGGTTGTTGCCCTGAACCTCGGCCCCGGTGCGCATCATGTGCTCGATCATCGCGGAGCCGGCCTCGCCGGCCTTCTCGCTCGGCGATTTCGGGATGGGCTTCGGCGGCGGGGCCGGGGCGGCGGTGGCGCCGGGCATGAACGCCTTGGCCATCTCGCCCCAGGCCGGGCCGAACGGGAACGGCACGGGGGGCGGGGGCGCCGTCGGCCGCGCCTGCGCCGGCTCGGCCTGCGGCTGGTTGAGCATGACGTGGACGATGCTCGCCACCACGGCGCCGGCCATCATCGGCAGCATCTGGCGCAGCACCTGGGCGCCGACGCCGCTGGTGGCCGAGGCCTGGCGCAGCACCGCCTGCATCAGCTGGGCCGAGCCGAACATCTGGGTCAGGGCCTCCAGGCCCTGGGGCGCGGCGGCACGGGCGACCTCGGGCATGCCGAACATCCGGGCGAAGGCGCCCGGGTCGAGGCCGGCGCCGCGCTGCAGCCCCAGGGTCAGGGCCGGCATCAGCGCCTCGAAGGCGCGGGCGGTCTGCTCGGGGGTCAGGCCGAATTGCTGGGCCATCGCCTGGATCCCGGCCTCGCCCTGGGCCTGGAACATCTCGAGCGGGTTGAACATGACGCCTCGTCCCTATCCCGATCGAACCGGCCGGGACGGGCCATCGTGACCGGTTGCGCGGCGAAATACCAGTTCCCGTGAGAGGAACTTGTGCTCAGCCCGGTCCGGACCGACGATCGGACGGTATTGCGGACCGCCGCCGGTTCAGCTCACCGGCCCGGGATGGGGCTGGCCGGCGGGCAGGGGCGCGGCGCGCTGCGACGCCTCGCGGGCGCCCTCCGGCTCGCGCAGGCGGCGGCCCCGCATCTCCAGCCGGTCGACGGTGCGGCGGGCGAGCAGGAGGCCGGCGATGCCGAAGACCAGGGAGCCGAGGCCCATGCCGGCGATCACGCCGCGCGGCCCGTAGAGCGCCGCGCCGAGCATCGCGGGCGGCACGGTGCCGAGCGTCGCCCGGCCCCAATTCAGCAGCGTCGAGCGGATCGGGAAGCCGAGGTTGTTGAAGGCGGCATTGCCGAGGAACAGGAGCCCGTTGAAGAACCAGATCGCCCCGCCGGCCAGGCAGAAGAACCCGAACAGGTCGCGCGCCACGCCGTGCAGCCCGAACAGGGATGCCAGGGGCTCGCGGGCGAGGGCCAGGAGCAGCCAGACCACGGCCACGTAGGCCAGCGTCACCCGCACCGCCTCGCGCAGCACGCCGCGCATCCGGTCGAACCGGCCCGCGCCCCAGTTCTGCGCCAGGATCGGGCCGATCGCCCCCGACAGGGCGAACAGGCCCCCGAAGGCGACCGGCGTCAGGCGGTCGATCACCGCGGCGGCCGCCACCGCGTCGGCGCCGTAGCCGGCAAACAGCCGCGCCAGGAAGGCGCTCGCCACCGAGGGGGCGAGGTTGGTCAGCACCGCCGGGCCCGCGACCGACGTCAGCACGGGCGCATCGGCGATCATGTCGGCCACCCGCGGCAGGCGGAGCAGCTGGTGTTGCATCACGCCGTGCAGGCCCACCGCCACGAAGGTCGCCCGCGCCACGCAGACCGCGATCGCCGCGCCCTCGACGCCCAGGCCGGCGCCGAAGATCAGCAGCGGATCGAGGAACGCGGTGACGATGGCGCCGGCGAGCGTCACCATCATGGCTTGGCGTGCCGCGCCGACCGCGCGCAGCAACCCGGTGAACAGCATGCCGACGGCGAGCAGCAGGTTCGACGGCAGGGTGATGTCCAGAAACAGCGCGGCGACGCGCAGCGTCTCGCCGCTGGCGCCGATCAGGCTCAGCAGCGGTTCGGACAGGACGAAGATCAGCAGGGCGATGAGCGCGGCGGCGAGGCTCGCCAGCCCCAGCGCCGAGCTCGACAGCCGCCGCGCTGCAGCCCGGTCGCCCGCGCCCACGGCCTTGCCGACCAGCGCGCCGGCCGCGATCATCAGGCCGATATTCACCGCGGTGGCGAAGAACTGGACGATCGCGGCGAAGCCGACCGCCGCCGTGAGCTTCGGGTCGCCGAGCTTCGAGACGTAGAACAGCGACAGCAAGTCGACGACGAAGATCGCCATCAGCCCCACCGAGCCGGTGGCGGCCATCACGACCACGTGCCGGAGGATCGAGCCGGTGACGAACCGGCCCGCCTCGGCCGGGGGCAGGGTGTCAGGCATCGGGACCGTCACGCATCCCGGGTGCTGCCTTCCGATTCCAGCTCGGGCTCCGGCTCGATTTCGCTCTCGGCCTCGGCCGCGTCGGGCTCCTGCGGGGCGAGGGCCGGCTTGTCCAGCACCCGCTCGGCCGCTTCGCGACGGTCGCTGCCGATCAGGTCGCGGGTCTCGGTGCTGAGCGCGCGGGCCGGCCGGACCGGCTCGGTCAGCGGCTCGGGCTTCAACCCCACCGCGGCGCCGCGCATCCAGCCGGCGCCCTCCGGCAGGGCGCCGGCCTGTTGCAGCACCAGGCGGGCGATGTCGCGCTTGCGCACGTCCTCGGCCCGGGCTGCGGCCACCTCGGGCGACAGGCCGAGCCCCTCCAGGGCCGCCCGCCCGAAGGCGAGGGCCGATTCCGCGGTCTCGCGGATCTGGTAATCGACGTCCCGGTTCATCAGCTCGACGGCGTGCAGGCGGTCGTAGGCGCGCACGAAGGTGCGCACGTTCGAGAACTCCTCGTGCACGATGTCGACGATCTTGAGCGCGCCGGCGCGGTCGTCGACGCAGATGCAGACCAGCTCGACCCGGCCGATCCCGGCGGCGCGGAGCACGTCGAGCCGAGTACCGTCGCCGTAATAGATCCGGAAGCCGAAGCGCGAGGCCGCGCGCAACTGCTCCACGTCCTTGTCGATCACGGTGACCGGGATCCCCTCGGCGAGCAGCACCTGGGTCAGCACCTGCCCGAACCGGCCGAAGCCGATCACCAGCACCCGGGCGTCGCCGCTCTCGGACAGCTCCGCGGAGGGTTCCGACACGTCGACCTGCTCCCGGGCGGTGCGGCGCTCGATCAGCTTGTCGAGGCCCTTGGCGGCGATCGGGCCGATCAGCATAGTGAGTGCAGCCAGCGCCACCGCGAAGCGCGTCGCCGTGGCGCCGGTGAGCCCGAGATCCTCCGCCTGCGGCAGCAGCACGAAGGCGAACTCGCCGGCCGGCGCCAGCACGGCCGCGCCGCGGAGCGCCCCGAGGGTGTCGGAGCCGAACAGCCGGAACAGGCCGGCGACCAGCGCGACCTTGAGCAGGATCGCCCCGAGCGTCGCCCCGAACAGGGCCGGCCAGACCTCCCGCACCAGGCCGCCGTCGATCGACATGCCGACGCTCATGAAGAACAGGCCGAGCAGCATGCCGCGGAACGGCTCGATCTCGGCTTCTAGCTGGTGGCGGAAGTTCGATTCGGCGAGCAGGATGCCGGCCAGGAACGCGCCCATCGCCATCGACAGGCCGACCTGCTCCATCAGCAGCGCCGTGCCGAGCACCACGAGCAGCGCCGCCGCGGTCATGACCTCGCGGGCGCCGCTGGCCGCGAGCAGGCGGAAGAATGGGTTGAGGCCGTAGCGGCCGACCAGCACCACGGCGAGGATCGCCGCCACCGCCTTGCCGGTGGAGATCGCCGCCGCCCCGAGCCAGGGGCCGCCGGTCCCGCCGCCCGCCGTCGCCAGCAGCGGCATCAGCGCCAGGATGCCGACCACCGACAGGTCTTGGAACAGCAGCACCGCGAAGGCCCGGCCGCCATAGGCGCTGCCGAGATCGCCGCGCTCCTCCAGGAGCTGCAGCGCCACCGCGGTGGCCGACAGGGCCAGCGCGATGCCGATCACCGAGGCGGCCCCGAGGCTGAGCCCGGCGGCCAGCCCGACGCCGCCCAGGACCAGGGCGCAGGCCACCAACTGCGCCGCGCCGAGGCCGAAGATGTCCCGCCGCATCGAGACGAGCTGGGAGAGGTGCAGTTCCAGCCCGACGATGAACAGCAGCAGCACCACGCCGATCTCGGCGACGCTCGCGGCGGTGTCGGGCTCGGCGATCAGCGACAGGCCGGACGGGCCGATCAGAACGCCGGCGACCAGATAACCGAGCACCGCGCTCTGGCCGATCAGCCGGAACACCGGCACGCCGATCACCGCCGCCGCCAGAAAGGTCAGGACCGGCGGCAGGAAGCTCGCATGTTCGACGGGGCTCGCCATGCAGGTCTTCTCGGCGGATGGCTTCGGGTTCGTGGGCTCCGGCTTAGCGCGCGAGGCGCCGCGATGCGAGATGCGTGAGGGTGCCGTTCGGCACAAGCGGGTTTTCGAGCCGACGGCGATTCGGGTCTGTGCGGGGTCGTTCGGCGCCCTGCGCGCCGTGTACCAAAATATGGTATCTTCTGGTATCAGGAGGCTGCCATGGCGAAGAACACATCCATCTCGCTCGGGGACCATTTCGCCGGGTTCATCGATCGTCAGGTCACGGACGGGCGCTACGGATCGGCCAGTGAGGTCGTTCGCGCGGGCCTGCGCCTGCTCGAAGAGCACGAGGTGAAGGTCGCCGCACTTCAAGCAGCCCTTATCGCCGGGGAAGAATCCGGTCCCGCGGAGGAGCTGGACAGCCCCGCTTTCCTTCAGGAGATGCGGGCCAAGTCTGGGCGCTAGCCCCCGCGCCCGGTTCACCCCCCGCGCCCGCGCCGACCTGGAAGAGATCTGGCGCTACACGTTCGGCCGGTGGTCACCGGACCAGGCCGATCGCTACCATCAGGCGATCGTGGACGCGGCCGGCGAGCTCGCTACCGGCGCGAAGGCCGGCCGCGCCGTCGAGATCCGCGCCGGCTATCTCAAATACGCGGTCGGATCGCATGTCATTTTCTACCGGCAGACGGATGCCGGGATCGATGTCATCCGCGTCCTGCATCAGCGCATGGACGTGCCGTCCCGCCTCTCTTGAAGGGACTTGATGGCGAGGGCCGCAACGCCTTCTCGTCCGACTTGGGGCCGGACTTTTTATGGAGAAGCGACAAGCTGATTGGCATGCTTTCTTGGCCCCGCAATGCGAAGCCGTCACGACACGCCTTCGGCCGCCCGACACGCGCCCAAGATCACCCCAGCAGCCGCGACCGCGCCCGGCGCGAGCCGTCGATGAACTCGAAGCCGCCGGCCGCGCTCAGCATGTGCAGGCGCGAGCCGGGCCAGGCCGCCCCGGGGCCGAGGCGGGTCTCGACCCGCTGCTCGTAGCCCTCCGCGTCGAGCCGCAGGATCCGGGCGAGGCCGAGCGCCGCGCCGTAGCCCCGACGGCAATCCTGCACGGGGCGGATCAGGGCGCCGTCGCGGGCCACGATCGGCCCCGCCGCCCGGGCCGAGCCGACATCGATCAGCACCGGGTTGCGCGGGTGCGGCGTCCAGGGGCCGCGGAAATGCGGCGCGTGCCAGAGGTGCAGGGTGTCGGAATAGCTGCCCCCGCCCGCCCGGACCGTGGCGAACATCCACCAGCACCCGTCGTGGCGCAGCAGCGTGGCGTCGCCCGCGACCACGTGATCGACCAGCACCGCCTCGTGCACCCAGCCCCCCGGGAACGCGGTCGCCCGATACAGGTCGATCGTGCCCGAGGCGTGGGATTCCGGGATCATCCAGACCGCCCCGTCCGCCTCGAAGACGAACGGGTAGGAGAGGTGGGTCTCGAGTTCCAGCACCGGCTCCGGGCGACCGCGCGGCCCGGTTTCGTCGAAGGCCAGGGCCGAGATCACGCCCTTGCCGCGGCGATAATCGAACTCCTCGACGAACAGGGTCACGGCCCCGCCATGCGCGATGGCGAAGGGGTCGGCATAGAAGCGCCGCCCGTCATCGGGCAGGTCGGTCCAGCCGCCCTCGGGATGGCGGCGCAGGTCGATCAGGTCGGGGCCGACGACCCGCCGCCAGCCGACCCGCCATTGCGGGCTGTGGAAGCAGAGGGCGTAGAGCCGCCGGGCGATCTGCCGGGCCAGCCCGCTCGCGGCGCGCCGGCTGACGCCGAGGCCGCCGAGGTCGAAGCGCGACCCCGGCTGCAGCGGCGCCTCGGACCCGTCCGGGAGGCGCGGCGAGGCGGCGCCGTCGAGGGCGGCGGTGATCAGCGTGATGATCCGGGCGAGGTAATCCTCGAAGGCGACGAGCATCACCGTGTGGGATTCTGCGCCGAGGCGCCCGACCGCCACCGGAGCGCCGTCGGGACCCCGCAGGGCCGCCACTGGAGCACGCCCGGCGAACAGGGCGGCGAGCAAGCCGGCCTCGCCCGGCAGTCCGTCGAAGTCGAGCCGCCAGACCGGCCGGCCTGTGTCGGCTTCGGCGAGGGCACCGGAGAGATCGAGGACGAGGTCGGCCTCGTCCGCCGCGCTGTCCGTCCCGTAGGCGGCGAGCGCCACCGGCTCGGCCGCGGTGGCGAGGCCCGGCCGCGGCAGGCCATGGATCGCCGCCTCCAGCCGGAACAGCAGCTCGGCATTGGGCGGCAGGCCGTGCGCGCCCGCGACCCATTCGACCCGCAGGCGCCGCTCCGCCCGCTGCCCGAGCTGGTCGAGGAGGCGGATATGCCAGCCGCGCAGGGTCCGGCGGTCGAGCCGCACCGTGATCTGCCGCGCCACCGGCGGCACCGCGACCGTCCGGGGCTCCGGCCAGACCGGTCCGCGGCCGCTGCCGGCGACAGGGCGGTCCACGCCTCCGATCGACCGCTCCATCAGGGCGACGGGCTCGTGTGCGGCGTTCCAGATCCCGTAACGACGCACACCGCGAATCCACACCCTGACGAAGCCCTCCGACACCCATCGATACGGTTGTCGGAGGCGCGAATGCTATCGCTCTGTGGCACGATCAAACAAGTCGGGTCGATGGCCCAGCGTTCCGAGCGGTTAATTCGCATCGGATTCTGTTGAGAAGCGGAGGGATCTGTTTTTCACGCGACGCGATAACCCACCGTTACGGCGCCGTGATATCATGCCGCGCGCCGAACCCGGCCTCCCCCGGGAACTCGCCGACCGGCTTGGCGGTTCGCCCGTGAGATGTGATGCGGAGACACGACATGACACGCAAGATGGTGCCGCTGGCCGCGATGCTGCTCATCGGTCTCCCGAGCGCGGCCTTCGCCTGGGGTGGCGGCGGCGGTGGCGGCGGTGACAGCGGCAGCGGTCTCTCGCCCTACGCGGCGCTGAGCGGCAACGACCGCTCGGCCGGGGTCAACAACGGCAATTACCGCGATCCGGCCCTCGACCCGTATATCCGCGCCTACGATCCGGAGGCTGCCGCCCGCGCCGCCACGCCGCCGGCCGCCCAGCCGCGCCTGCGCATGCGGCCGTATTACGGTCATCCGTACTGAGGGAGTCCGCGTCCGCCGGGCCCCGGATCGGGTGCCCCGGCGCGCCCCTCAAGACCGCTCTGACCCGGCTGCCCGGACCTTCTTGAGCACCCAATGGCCGCCGGATGGCTTGCAGCCGGTGCCGCGCACGAAGCGGCTGCGGCCCGGGCCGATCACCGAAGCCAGGAAGTTGCGGCAGATCAGGTCGTCGGCCACGTAAGGCAAGCCGGTCGGGTTGACCGCGCCGTGCAGGCCGGTCTCGGGGTTGTCCCACTTCACCGGACGGCCGTTGCCCTGCGGATCGAGGGCGACCGCCAGCGCCGCGCGGGCGCGCCGCCAATCCTCTTCTCCGAGATCGCTGCCAAAACTCGCCGGCCGCTTCTCGATGCTGCCGGTGACCACGGGCTCCTCGGCCACGGGAGGCGTGGCCGCCGGCTCGCCGCGGAAGACGAGCAGCGGCTGGCTGCAGCCGCACAGGACCAGCGACAGGGCTGTCATCGCCACAGGGACGCGCAACCGCCGGCTTGGCTCTTTACACGCGCATCGCCGCATTACACCTGACTCACGACGGGCTATCCGCTCGACCGAACATGCCGATGTCGGTGGCCCCCTCAGGCCCTGGACGCGGCAGGCAGGAGTCTTGCCGTGGATCAGTTAAGGACCGATGACCCGAAGGCCCCGGCGGGGGACTTCACTCTCAGCGACGATCCGTTCGCGCTGTTTTCCACCTGGATGCGTGACGCGGAGGCCGCCGAGCCCGAGGATCCGAACGCGATGGCGCTGGCCACCGCGGGCTCGGACGGGCTGCCCGACGTGCGCATGGTGCTGCTGAAGGGCTTCGACGCGCACGGCTTCGTGTTCTACACCAACGTCCAGTCCGCCAAGGGTGAGGAGCTGGCCCGGAACCCGCAGGCCGCCCTGGTGCTGCACTGGAAGAGCCTGCGCCGGCAGATCCGCGCCCGGGGGCCGGTGACGCCGGTGACGCCGGAGGAGGCCGACGCCTATTTCGAGAGCCGCCGCCGGGAGAGCCGGCTCGGCGCCATCGCCAGCCAGCAATCCCGCCCGCTTGCCGACCGCGCCACGCTGATGGCCACGGTGACGGAGCTGGCGTCCCGCTACGAGGACGGCCCGATCCCCCGGCCGGAGCACTGGACCGGCTTCCGCATCTCTCCGGTGTCGCTGGAATTCTGGCAGAACGGCGATTACCGCCTGCACGACCGGGTCCGCTTCACCCGCGCCGGCGACGGCTGGAGCCGGTCGCGGCTGTATCCGTAGGACACTCCTGGTTTCAAAAGGTCCGAGACCTTTTGCGGGTCCAGGGCAGAGCCCTGGCCCCTCAAGGGCTCCGCCCCGAGACCCCTGAAACGAAGAGAGCCCCGGCGGGGCCGGGGCTCTCGACGATGCGCGGAATGCGACGAGGCTCAGGCCTCCTCGCCGTCCTTCTTCTCTTCGTCCTCGGACGCCTCTTCGGCCTTCTCCTCGGCGGCCTCGGCCGACTGCGCCTCGGCGATCGCGGCCTCCTCGGCCTCGACCTCGGCGCCCAGCACGGTCGGCGGCACGATGTTGGCGACCGGATCGTGGGGCTCACCGGTATGCGTGCCGGCCGGGATCTTGACGTCGGAGACGTGGATCACGTCGCCGATCTGGCGCCCGGTCAGGTCGACCTCGATCGCGTCCGGGATCTGGTCCGGAGCGACGTCGAGGGTCAGGGTGTGGGCGACGATGTTGAGGGTGCCGCCGAGCTTCTTGATGCCGGGGGCCGCGTCCTCGTTGATGAAGTGCACCGGCACCTCGACGGTCACGGTCTGACCGGAGACGACGCGCAGGAAGTCGACATGCAGCGGGACGCCGCTGACCGGGTCGAGCTGGAAGTCGCGCGGGATCGCCCGGACGGTCTTGCCGCCGGCCTTGATCTCGAACAGCGTGGTCTTGAAGCCGCCGGCGTAGATCAGGGTGCGGGCGCGGACGAGGTCGATGGCGATGGATTGCGGCGGCTGGCCGCCTCCGTACACGACGGCGGGAACTTGACCCTGGCGACGAACGGCCCGGGCGGCCCCCTTGCCGACCCGGTCGCGTGCCACGGCCTCAAGCGTCTTGACTGCGCTCATGGCGTGATCCTTCAAATGATGGCTGGATCCGGAAAACGAAAAAGCCGCCCGACGCGGACGGCTGTGACCTTCCCGGTGCGCCCCTGCCTCCAAGGGTGTCGGGGGGCGCGCCGTGCGCATACACGGCTGGGGGTGGATTGGCAACGTTTGGGTGGGTCCGCGCAGTGCCGCGATGGCTCTCCGCTTCGGTATATTGTCGAATCACTTGGCTACGCGTTGCACACCGTCATTGCGAGCGCAGCGAAGCAACCCAGGGCAGCGCGCGATCGCAGAACGTGGAGCCAGACTGGGTTGCTTCGCTGCGCTCGCAATGACGATGAGGCTCGATGCCGACCAGCACGGTATCGAGGCGGCGTGAACGAGGCTCACGAGCAAGCCCGTTACCGGCACTCTCGGTGATCCTCGGTCGACGATTCCTGCCGATGAGGTGTTCGCCGAGCTGCGCTCCTAGGCTTCTAGTTCAATTCAAAAACTCTACGGCCGCAGCCCCGCCAGCGCCCGTCGGGCCCGGCGCTTCTGCAGCCACACGGTCAAACCGAGCGCCGTGCCGATCACCAGGGCGGAGAACGCCGTCGTTGTGGTGCCGAGCGCGTAGATCTCCGGCGTCGTCACCGTGGTGGTCAGGCCCTGGAGCTCAAGCGGCAGGGTGTTGCGGCCGCCGATCGCCTGGCTGGTGCGGGCGAGTTCGTCGAAGGACAGGGTGAAGCCGAACAGGGCGACGCCGACCAGCGCTGGCGCCAGGATCGGCACCACCACGTGCCGCAGGGTCTGCGCGCCGGTGGCGCCGAGGTCGCGGGCGGCCTCCTCGTAGGCGGGGCTGAAGCGGTTGAACACCGCGAACATGATCAGCAGGCCGAAGGGCAGCGTCCAGGTCAGGTGCGCGCCCAGCGCCGAGCTGTAGAGGCCCATGAAGGTGCCGTGGTCCTGCAGGAATCCCCAGCCGGTGGCGTCGGCCAGCGCCTTGACCGCGTCATCGAGCAGCCGGAATTCCAGCCCGATCCCGAGCGAGACCACGATCGAGGGCACGATCAGGCTCGACACCGCCAGGGCGAAGACCAGGCCGGCCCCCCAGAACCCCTTGCGGAAGGCGAGGCCGGCATAGAACGCGAGGGCGACGGTGAGGACCATCACCACCAGCCCGAGCATCAGCGAGCGCCGCAGCGCCGCCCAGATGTCGACGACGCCGACCCCCTCCCACAGCTTGGCGAACCAGTGGGTCGAGACCCCGTTCATCGGGAAGGTCAGGCCGCCGGACGGGCCCTGGAAGCTCAGGGCCAGGATCGTCAGGGTCGGCCCGTACAGGAACAGGACGTAGAGGCAGAAAATCCCGCCGAGCCCGTAGAAGGCGAAGCCGCGAGGCCGGTCCATCCTACAGCTCCCTGCGCAGGTCGATCATCCGGGTGAGCCCGAGGGTCATCAGCAGCACGGCAGCGAGCAGCACCACCGCGTTGGCGGCAGCCGCCGGGAATTGCAGGTAGGCCATCTGCACCTGGATCACCTTGCCGACGCTGGCGATCTGCTGGCCGCCCATCACGCCGACCGTGACGAAGTCGCCCATCACCAGGGTCACCACGAAGATCGACCCGATGGCGATGCCGGGCTTGGCCAGCGGCAGCACCACGTTCCACAGGGTCTGGAACCCGGAGGCGCCGCAATCCCGCGCCGCCTCGATCAGCGACCGGTCGATGCGGGCCAGGCTGTTGAAGATCGGCACGATCATGAACACCGTGTCGAGGTGCACGAAGGCGAGCACCACCGCGAAGTCGGAATAGAGCAGGCCCTCGATCGGGGTCTTGATCAGGCCGAGGCTGCGGAGCGTGTCGTTGACCAGGCCGTTGCGGCCCAGCAGCGGGATCCACGAGATCATGCGGATCACGTTCGAGGTCCAGAACGGGATCGTGCAGAGCAGGAACAGGCCCATCCGCACCGTGTCCGAGCGGATGTGGAAGGCCAGGAAGTAGGCGATGGAAAAGCCGAGCGGCAGGGTGATCGCCAGGGTGAGGGCGACGAACTTCAGGGTCGAGAGATAGGTGCGGACCGTGGTGCACAGGTCCGCGGAGAGGCAGCCGTCGAACAGGTCGGCGTAGTTCTGCAGGGTCAGCGCCGGGGTGATGGCGTACTCGTTGTACTCCCAGAACGACACCATGGCGGTGAGCAGCAGCGGCACCACCAGGAAGACCAGGAACACCAGGGCCAGCGGCGCCGCCTGGAGATAGGCGAGGCTGCGGCGCCGAGGCCTGGGGGCGGTGGCGATCGGGGCGGCAACGGCTTCGGCGTTGCGGGGAAGGGTGAGGTCGTTCATCGGATCGGCCTCGTCGGTGCCGCCGCATCCGGCTGCCTGGGGCGGACTACGAGGCTTGCGTAGGCTGCGACGTGCCCCCTCTCCCGAGCGGGAGAGGGCTGGGGTGAGGGACCAGGGTCTTCCGGAGAAGTCGCATCCCTCGCCCTGTCCCTCTCCCGCACGGGAGAGGGGACCCGCGCCGCGTCCGGAACGGCGCGAGTCCAGTTGCCTCCCTCACCGAGGGGGAAGGGATGGGAAAATGCCAGCCCGCTCACGCGGCGATGAACTCGTTCCACTTGCGCACCATGTAGGTGTTCTCGTCCATCACGGCGTTCCAGCAAGCGACCGAGCCCATGCGCTGGTCGAAGGAGCCGCCGTCGCGGGTGGCGCCGGCCTTCTCGATCAGGGTGCCGTCGGGGCCCAGGATGTCCTTTTCGGCGGGCTTGCCCTCCATCCAGAACGCCCATTCGTAGGGCTGCATGTGCGCCTGCGCGGTCTCCAGCACCGCGGAATAATAGCCCTGGCGGTTGAGATAGGCGCCGGCCCAGCCGGACAGGAACCAGTTGATGAACTCGTAGGCCGCGTCGAGCTTCCGGCCGCTCAGGGTCTTCGGGATGCCGAAGCCCTGGGCCCAGGCGCGGTAGCCCTCCTTGAGGGGCTGGTAGACGCACGGCACGCCCTGGGCGCGCACCTTGGTGACGGCGGGCGACCACATCGACTGGATCACCGTCTCGCCGGACGCCATCAGGTTCACGGATTCGTTGAAGTCCTGCCAGAAGGCCCGGAACTGGCCGGCGCGCTTGGCCTCGATCAGCACCTTGATGGTGCGGTCGATCTCGGGCTTCGTCATGTTGCCCTTGTCGCCGTAAGTGTAATCGCCGGTGGCCTCCACCACCATGGCGGCGTCCATGATGCCGATGGACGGGATGTTCAGGATCGACGCCTTGCCCTTGAACTCGGGGTTGAGCAGATCCTTCCAGCTCTCCACCGGCCGCTTGATCAGGTCGGGCCGGATGCCCAGCGTGTCGGCGTTGTAGGTGGTCGGGATCAGGGTCAGCCACTCGGTCGGCGCGGACGCGAAGGTCTTGGCGGCCTGGCCCTCGAGGTAGAACACCTTCTTGGGCGCGGTGCCCTGGTCGCCGATCCGCTTGCCGGCCACCTCGCCCTTGGTGAACACCGAGGAAATCTGGTCGGCGAGTTTGATCCGCTTGGCGTCCAGGCCGCTGAGGTTGCCCGACGGGATGATCTTCTTGAGGCTGAAATACTCGGTGTCGACCAAGTCGAAGGAATTCGGCTGGGTGACCACGCGCTTGGTCACCTCGTCGGTGACCACCGGAATGTATTCAAGGGTGATCCCGAGATCCTCCTTCACCTTCCGGGCGATGTCGGCGGACTGGCTCACCGCGGTGCCGAGGTAGCGCAGGGTCACGGGCTCGGCCGCGTGCACCGCCGGGAAGCCGGTGACCGGCGTGGTTGCCAGGGCCGCGGCCCCTTTCAGCAGCGTGCGCCGGCTCGGCTTCGAGAACAGGTCCATCATCGTCTCCAACTGTCTACGCGTCGAGGCGGTGGGCGGCCGCCGCGTCCCAGCCGACCGGGATCGTGTCGCCCGGCCGGAGCGGGCGGGCCGCGAAGGCGGCATCGCTGAGCACGACGGTCAGCGCGGCCGGACTGCTCTCGGCCAGGGCTTCGGGCGGCCGCTCCAGCCCGTCGGCGTCGAGGCCGACATGGACGCTGGTGCCCTGGTACTCGACCGCGACCACCCGGGCCGCGAGCGCGCCGGGGCCGGCCTCGTCGCCCAGCCGCATCCGGTCGGCGCGCACGGCGATCATCTCGTCGGGCAACCGGATCACGTTGTGGCCGCCGATGAACCGGGCCACGAAGGCCGTGGCCGGCCGCTCGAACACGGTGCGCGGGTCGGCGGCCTGCTCGATCCGGCCGGCATTCATCACCACCACGAGGTCGGAGAGCGCCATTGCCTCCTCCTGGCTGTGGGTGACGTGGATGAAGGTGAGCCCGAGCTCGGTCTGGATCCGCTTCAGCTCGACCCGCATCCGCACCCGCAGGAACGGGTCGAGGGCCGAGAGCGGCTCGTCCAGCAGCAGCACCTTCGGGCCGGTGACCAGCGCCCGGGCCAGCGCCACCCGCTGCTGCTGCCCGCCCGAGAGCTGGGCCGGCAGGCGCCCGGCGAGGTGGCCCATCTGCACGAGATCGAGCATCGCCATCGCCTTGGCCCGGCGCTCGGCCTTGCCGACGCCGCGCATCCGCAGGCTGAAGGCGACGTTGTCCCGCGCGTCGAGATGCGGGAACAGGGCGTAGCTCTGGAACATCATGGCGGTGCCGCGCTCGGCCGGCGTCGCGTCGCCCACCGCCTTCGGGCCGATCACCACGTCGCCGGCGCTGGCGCGCTCGTGGCCGCCGATCATCCGCAGCGTCGTGGTCTTGCCGCAGCCGGAGGGGCCGAGCAGGCAGCAATAGGCCCCGGACGGCACCTTCAGGTCGATGGCATCGACCGCGGTCGCCGCGCCATAGCGCTTGGTCAGGCCGATCAGCTCGACATTCATGCGAGTCTCCCCCGGCTGCGGCTACAGGCGGCACATGGTTGAGGCACCTTCGCGCGCGAAGCCCGCGACGTGCCCCCTCTCCCGTGCGGGAGAGGGCTGGGGTGAGGGAACAGGTCCATCCGGAGACGTCGCATCCCTCACCCTGTCCCTCTCCCGCACGGGAGAGGGCACCCGCGCCCGATCCGGCCGAGGACATGTCCGCGACCTTGATGCGGCCTGGTCGCCCACAACTTCAAACGGGAGAGCAAGGGCCGGGCCAGGGGCCTTCATGCGCCCTGCCGCTCCGCCGGATCGACCGCCCGGTCGAGCACCCGGCCGCGGCCTGGCTCGGACAGGACCTTGCCGTCCTCGGCGATCACCTGCCCGCCCGCGATGGTCATCACCGGCCAGCCGGTGACCGCAAACCCCTCCCAGGGGGTGTAGTCGGAGCCGTGGTGGAGGATGTCCTGGCGGATGGTCTCGCGCTTGTTCGGATCCCACAGCGTCAAATCTGCGTCGAAGCCCGGGGCGATCGAACCTTTTCGCGGATACAGGCCGTAGAGCTTCGCGTGGTTCGTCGCCGTGAGGGCGGCGAACTGGTTGAGGCTGATCCGCCCCTTCGAAACGCCTTCGGAGAAGAACACCGGCAGCCTTGTCTCGACCCCCGGGATGCCGTTGGGGATCCAGCGGAACGAGGATTTCCCGCGCGGGTTCAGCTTGCCCTGCGGGTCGTCGTAGCGGAACGGCGAGTGGTCCGAGGAGACCACGTCAAAAATTCCGCGCCGGATGCCGGACCAGACCGCCTCCTGGCTGGCCTCGTCCCGGGGCGGCGGCGAGCAGACGTATTTCGCGCCCGCCATCGGGTCGTCGAGGCCGAGCCCTTTCATGTGCTCGGCCGTCAGCGTCAGGTATTGCGGGCAGGTCTCGGCCCGGATCTTCAGGCCGCGCGCTTGCGCCCACGCAATCTGCTCGGTGGCCTCGCGGCCCGAGACGTGGACGATGACGATCGGCAGGTCGATCAGCTCGGCATGGCTGATCGCCCGGTGGGCCGCCTCGCGCTCGACCACTTCGGGCCGGGACAAAGCGTGGCCGTAGGGCTTGGTCTCGCCGGCCCGCTCCAGGCGGTCGCTGAGATAGCGGATCGCGTCGTAGCCCTCGGCGTGGACCATCACCCGGGCGCCCTGCCGCCGCGCGACGTGGAACACGTCCAGCAGCTGGCGGTCGTTCAGCACCAGGTCGTCGTAGGTCATGAACACCTTGAACGAGGTGTAGCCGTCGGCGACCAGGGCGGGCAGCTCCTGGCCGAGCACCGCCTCGCTCGGATCCGAGACGATCATGTGGATCGCGACGTCCACGTGGCACTGGCCCTCGGCCTTGGCGCGATAGGCGTCGACCGCGCCGCGCAGCGAGCCGCCCCGGGGCTGGACCGCGAACGGCATCACGCAGGTGTTGCCGCCGGCCGCCGCCGCCCGGGTGGCGCTGGCGAAATCGTCGGCCATGACGATGCCGGGGCCGGGATCCTGGGCGATGTGGACATGGCTGTCGATGCCGCCGGGCAGGACCAGCAACCCGGAGGCGTCGATCACCCGGGCAGCGTCGGCGATGCCCTCGGCGACCGCCACGATCCGCCCGCCGCGCACGCCGACATCCGCCCGTACCGTGTCGCTCGCGGTGACCACCGTGCCGCCGCGGATCGCCAGGTCGTATTCGGGCATGACGCTTCACTCCTCCGCGCCCGCGGGCGCCTGTCGGGACGGGCGGATGCATCGTCCGCGCCGATTCGGACGACCCGAGGAGGGCACAGCCGTCCGGCGGGGTCCAGAGTGCGCAAGTCATGGGTTCCCAAAGGGCTCAGCCCTTTGGCAGGGGTTCGGGGGCTGAGCCCCCGAGAGACCAGGGCTCTGCCCTGGACCCGCGAAAGGTCATGGACCTTTCGAAACCGGAACTTTGGCGCGAAGACTCGACGGGGCGGCTGCGTGGAAGAGGCGCCAGACGCGGCGCATGTGCCGAGCCGAGCCGAAGCCCGCGCGGTCGGCGACTTGCTCCAGGGCGAGGTCGGTCTGGGCGATCAAGTCCCGGGCCAGCGCGATCCGGGCGCGGTTCACGGCATCGGTGACGGTCATCCCGGCATGGACCCGGAACAGCCGGGCGAGGTTGCGCGGGCTCGCCCCGGCGAGGCGGCCGAGGGTCTCGGGGGACCAGTCACGCGCCGGCTCGGCCGCGATCGCGTCCTGGGCGCGATGCACCACCGGATGCAGGTGGCTGCGGCCCTCCAACCAGGGCGAGAGCTGCGGGTCGTCGGCGCCGCGGCGCATGTAGACGACCAGGGTCCGGGCCGCCGCTAGCGCCGCGGCCGGGCCGGCCCATTCGGCGACGAGATGGAGCATCAGATCGACGCCCGCGGTCACGCCGGCGCTGCTGAACCGGTCCCGGTCCTGCACGAACAGCCGGTTCTCCAGCACCCGCGCCCGGGGCGCCAGGGCGGCGAGCCGGGCGCAGCTGGCGTGATGGGTGGTGCAGGCATAGCCGTCGAACAGGCCGGCCCGGGCCGCGAGCAGCGTACCCTCGCAGACCGTGACGAGGGTGTGACCCGGCCGGACCGCGCCGCGCAGCCAGTCGACGATCCGCGCTTCGGCGGCCGCGTCGTCCAGATCCGGCTCGAAGCCGAGCACCCGGGACGACGATCCGGGCAGGAGCACCACGGTGCCCGGCGCGATCGCGTCCGGCAGCGGTTCGGTGCCGCTCAGATCCAGCCCGATCGAGCAGCGGGTACGCGAAGCCGGCGCCACGTAGCGCACCGCGAAGGCGACCCGGTCCTGGGCCGCCCCGGCGATGCGCAGGACCTCGACCGGGCCGGCGAGATCCAGCAGCAGGGTGCGCGGCGGCAGGACCACCAGGACCGGGATGCGCCGCGCCGCCCCGCTCATGCGGCGACCGGCAGGTCCCGGCCGGCCAGAGCCTGCTCCACCGTGGCGATGCGGGCGAAGCGGTCCACCAGCACCAGCTCGGTGCGGGCCTTGATGTCGTCGGCCTCGAACCGGCGGCCGTCAGGGTGGGTCATCGCGAAGGTCAGCGTCGCCTCGGTGACGTAATCGACTAGCCAGCCGCTGTCGGAGGCGTGGCGCGCGGTGGTCTCGCAGCATTGCTCGGTGCGGATCCCGGACACGATCAGCCGGCGGATGCCGTGCTGCGTCAGCCACCTCGCGAGACCGGTATCGACCAGCGCGCTGTGCTTGCGCTTGTGGAAGATCGCGTCCGGCGCGATCACGATGGGCTCCAGGGTGCGGACATGGCCGGACTCGACCGAAAACGGACCCGTCTCCGCAACGTGGAACACCTGCAGCACCGGGATCTTGCGCGCGACCGCGCCGTCGATGAGCGCCTGAAGGCGTTCGGTGAAGAGCGGCACATCGGCCTCGCTCCAGAACGGCCGGTGACGGAAGGAGTCCTGGACATCGATGACCAGCAGCGCAACATCGGACATTTCGCGTCTCCCGCTTGGTGAAGCGAGCGGCAGGATCGCGCTCTCGTTAGGCGCGCGAAAGAAACCCCGCAGCCAACCAGCGGACATTTTCGGCCATTCAGCCGACGACACGAGGGTACGGCATGGGTGACCCCAAAAACATCTTCGTGCTGACCGGGGCGGGGGTCTCAGCCGAGAGCGGGCTCGGCACCTTCCGCGACCGGGACGGGATCTGGGCGCGGTTCGACCCGATGAGGCTCGCCACCCCGGAAGCCTACGCCGCCGATCCCGACACGGTGCTCGATTTCTACGACCATCGCCGCCGGGGCGTGGTCGCGGCCGCGCCCAACGCGGCGCATGTCGCCCTGGCTCGGGCCGAGGCGCGGCTGGCCGCGCGGGGCGGACAGCTTTTCTTGTGCACGCAGAACGTCGACGACCTGCACGAGCGGGCGGGTTCGCGCGCGGTCGTTCACATGCACGGCGAGCTGCTCAAGGCCCGCTGCACCGCCTGCGGGGCGGTCACGCCCTGGCGCGACGACCTGAACCGGACCTCGTCCTGCCCGGCCTGCGGGACGCTGGGGCGCATGCGGCCGGACGTGGTCTGGTTCGGCGAGATGCCGATGCATCTCGACGCGATCGAGGACGCGCTCGCCGCCGCCGACCTGTTCGTGGCGGTGGGGACCTCGGGGGCGGTCTACCCGGCGGCGGGCTATGTCCGGCAGGCCCGGGCCCTCAACATTCCCACCTGCGAGATCAACCTGGAGCCCTCGGACAACGCCGACGCCTTCGACGACGCGCGCTACGGGCCGGCCAGCACGGCGCTGCCGCAGTTTCTCGCCGATCTTGGGCTTTGAGCCGCCGGGCGGCCGCAAACCCTTGCCTGCGCGAAAGATTTTGATTCGCAGGCACGTCCCCCGGGACAGGACCAGAGTCTTAAATGACGCGAATCACATCCGCGCGAGCTGTCAAGAACTGGTCGGACAGTTGCCCACCGGTTACAACGGTCAAGCTCGGGTTCGGCGTCGCGGCCCGCCCGAGCGTTCGTTGAAGCCACAAGGGGAAGACAAAGACCCATGCAGCACTTCACCGTAACCGACCGCGAGCGCGACACCGTCCTGGCGGCTCTGCGCTATTACCAGTTCTACCGGATGCAGGGACATCCGTTCGACCCCCGCCAGGACCACCTGATCGACACCATCGCGGGCCGGGCCGGCGACGCTCTGGACCTCGCTGAGATCGACGACCTCTGCGCCGGCCTGAACGGCAACCCCCACGCGCTCGCCGCCGCGGCCGCCTGAGGCTGCTACGCGGGGCGGGTTTTTGCCGCCCCGACTTCCCCCGGCCGCCGAGCCGCCGGGACCGGGGATCGACCCCTCCGAGATGAGCGAAGCCGCCGCCGGAGCTGGGCGATCCCCGACGGCTTTTCGCGGCTCTTGTCTGAGAGGCGATGCCGCGCCGGACGCAGATGCTCGGTTTTGGTCCCTTGGGCGGAGGAATAATCCGAGCCGCCCCGCCTAGTCATCCCGGGGCCGCGCAGCGGAGCCCGGGATCCAGAGCCGCCGACGCGGCAAGCTTTTGCACCGACAGAGGTTCTGGATTCCGGGTTCGCCTACGGCGCCCCGGAATGACGGTGCGGACTATCGCCCGGACGTAACAGATCCCGAAGCTTTGGGTTCGCTGAGAGATGCAACTCGGAACGATGCTTTAGCACGTTAGGGCGCCGGGCCTACGTGATCGACGTCCCGGTACCGCAACCGACGCCTCAGGGCGCCTTCTTCAGCTGGCCTTCGGCTCGGGCGACCCCGGCCTCGCAGGCCGTGGCATCACCCTTGGAATCGGCCGTCCGCGCCTCGTCCAACGCGACCTTCGCCTGCTGGGCGGCATCGGCACCCTCGCCGGCCTGGGCCGACTTTTCCGGCGGGGCCTGAGGGGATTCGTTGGCGCGCTGGCCCTCGGTGCCGGTCATGCCCTCGCCGCCGCGCTTGGCGGCGTTGCCCTGGCCGCTGGTCGAGGCCGAGATCGAGGCGGTCGCCTCCGACGTCACCCGCTTCGACAGGGCGTCGATCTTGTCCGAGCAGGGGGAGGCGAGGACCGGGGCCGCCATCAGGATCAGGGCCAGGGGCACCGTGACGGAAACCGTGAAGGCGGCGGGACGCATCATCGTAGCGAACTCTTTCATGGCGGGGGGCCGGGGATCAGGTCCCCGGTCCCCCAACGCGTCGCGAGGGAGTGCGGTTCAGGCGCTCAGCTGGTCGCGGATCGGCAATTGCCGCACGCGCCGGCCGGTGGCGGCGAAGACCGCGTTGGCGATGGCCGGCGCAACAGGAGGCACACCGGGTTCGCCGACGCCGCCGAGCGGGCCGTCATAGGAGCCGGTCGGCACCAGGTGCACGCGGACCACCTTCGGGGCGGCGTCGATCCGGATGATCTCGTAGCCGTCGAAGTTGTTCTGCACGGCCCGGCCCTGCTTGAAGGTGATCTCGGAGGTGAGGGCGAGCCCCATCCCCATGACCACGGCGCCTTCCATCTGCGACCGGATGCGCTCCGGGTTCACCTGCGGCCCGCAATCGACCGCGATGTCGATGGCGTGGACCTTCACCTGGCCCTTGTCGTCGACCTCCACCTCCGCGGCCACCGCCGTGTAGGTGACGAAGCTGTAGTGGCCGGCGATGCCGAGGCCGCGGCCCTTGGGCATCTGCCGTCCCCAGCCGGCGCCCTTGGCGACGGCCTCGATCACGCCGCGCAGGCGGCCGGTATCGATCGGGTAGAGTTTTGGGTCCTCGCCGTGGTTCCAGACATCGCCGATCGAGGTCGGGTCGATCTTCCGGGCGGGGCCGATCAGGTCGAGCAGGTAGTCCTTCGGGTCGCGGCCGGCGGCGTGCGCCAGCTCCGACACGAAGGACTGGATCGCGAAGGCGTGCGGGATGTTCGAGACCGAGCGGAACCAGCCGATCCGGACATGGGCGGCGGCTTCCGGGTTCTCCATCCGGGCGTTGGGCAGGTTGAACGGCGTGTTCACCAGGCCCATCCCGAGCTCGAACGGCAGCTCATGCTTCGGATCGGGCGCGAAAATCGAGCCGATCGTCGGTGCCACCGAGCGGTGCAGCCAGGCCACCGGCATGCCCTTGTCGTCGAGGCCGGCCTCCAGGTGCTCCACCGAGATCGTGTGGTAGTAGCCGTGGTGGATGTCGTCCTCGCGGGTCCAGGCGAGCTTGACCGGCGCGCCGTCCACCGCCTGCGAGCAGAGCGCCGCCTCGACCACGTAATCCGGCTTGGACTTGCGCCCGAAGCCGCCGCCGAGCAGCGTGACGTTCACCTTGACCTTGTCGTCGGGCAGCTTGAGCGCCTTCATCAGGCGATCGTTAGCCGCCTGCGGACCCTGCGTGCAGGCCCAGGCCTCGCAGAACCCGTCCTTGACCCGGGCCACGGCGGCCGGGGGCTCCATCGGGGCCTGGACGAGGTGGGGCACGAAGTATTCGGCCTCGACCTTGGTCTTGGCCTTCGCCATCGCACCGTCGACGTCGCCCTGGTTGCGCACCACCTTGCCGGGCTTGCGCGCGGCGGCCTCAAGCTCCTTGCGGAACACGTCGGTGTCGTAGCCGGCGTTCGGGCCGTCATTCCAGGTAATCTTGAGGGCGTCGCGCGCCTTCAGGGCCGCCCAGGTATTTTTTGCGACGACCGCGACACCGCCCAAGGGCATGAACTCGGACGGGATCTCGCCGCCGTCGATCTTGAAGATCTTGACGACGCCCGGGACCTTCTTGGCCTCGGTGTCGTCGTAGGACGCGACCTTGCCGCCATAGACCGCCGGACGGGCGACCACCGCGTACAGCATCCCGTCGAGCTTGGTGTCGAGGCCGTAGACGGCCCGGCCCGTGGTGATGTCGAAATTGTCGATCAGCCCGATCTTGCCGGTGCCGATGTAGCGGAAATCCTTCGGGTCCTTCAGCGGGACGTTGGTCGGCACCGGCAGCTCGGAGGCCGCCTGCGCCACGGCGCCGTAGCCGAGGCTGCGCTTCGACTTGGCGTGCGTGAGGGTGTGGTTGGCCGCCGTCACCTCGGAGGCCGGCACGCCCCATTGCTTGGCGGCGGCCTCGATCAGCATCAGCCGCGCGGCGGCGCCGGCATGGCGGAAATGCTGGAAGAAGTGGCGCAGCGAGCGCGAGCCGTCGGTGTCCTGGTTGCCGAAGCGCGCCTCGTCGCCCCAGGCCTGGACCACCTTCACCTTCGGCCAATCGGCCTCCAGCTCGTCGGCGACGGTGAGCGCCACGGAGGTGCGCACGCCCTGACCCATGTCGGAGCGGTGGTTGGTCACCGTGACGGTGCCGTCCGGGGCGATCGCCACGAAGATTTTCGGATCGTCGCGCCAGCCATGCGGCATGCCGTCGGCGCCGAATTTCTGCGCCTTCTGCTCGGCGGTCTGGCCCTCGTCGGCGCGGGCGTCGCGCAGGGACAGGGCCAGCACCAGGGCGCCGGCGCCGCCGAGGATGCCGCGGCGGCTGACATTGGCGAGGACCGGCTTGGCGGTCGGTTGAGCGGCCAGTTCGGCCATCATCTGGGCGTCATGAATCACAGGCGCTCTCCCTTGCCGGCGGGCGCCGTCTGGCCGGCGGCCTGATGGATCGCCGCGCGGATGCGCGGATAGGTGCCGCAGCGGCAGATGTTGCCGCTCATCGTGTCGTCGATGTCCTGCTCGGACGGCTTGGGCGTGTCCTTGAGCAGCGCGGCGGCCTGCATGATCTGGCCGCACTGGCAGTAGCCGCACTGGGCGACGTTGAGGTCGCGCCAAGCCACCTGCACCGGGTGGTTGCCGTCGGGCGACAGGCCCTCGATGGTCACGACCTCCTGGTCGGCCGCCGCCGAGATCGGGGTGATGCAGGCGCGGGTCGCGGCGCCCCCGAGATGGATCGTGCAGGCGCCGCACAGCGACACGCCGCAGCCGAACTTGGTGCCGGTGAGGCCCAGCTCGTCGCGCAGGTACCACAGCAGCGGCATGTCGGGATCGCCGTCGAAGCTGCGCGCAGCCCCGTTCACGGTGAGTTTGATCATCGGTGTATCCTGTCTGGCGGCGCCGGAACGGCGTTCCGTCGGGTCCGGGCCGAGCGGGAGGCGCCAACCGATCCTCCGGTCCACGCGTCCGCCTCTGGGGCTAACCCGACGAACCGGCCTCTGGGTTCAGAATAGGAAGAATTCTAATCCACCCCGGGAGACTTGTGCAACGCAAGGTAGGCGCGGCATGCCGCCGGAGGTCCGCGCCCGGGACATGCCGCGTGTGGCGGCGCACATGCCGATGTCTTGGAAGGATTGCCTCTTCAGGGCCGGGCGCTTGGAAAGCCATGCTGCCGCGCCGCCCCGATGACGATCAGGGTCAGCACGAGCAGGGCGAGCAGAGCGGGCGCGAAGGCGCCGGTACCGACCCTGTCGAGCAGCAGGCCGCCGACGATTCCGCCGCCCGCGATCGCCACGTTCCAGACCGTGACCAGCATCGCCTGCGCGAGATCGGCCGCATCCCCGGAGGCCTTGGCCAGCGCCGCCTGGAACAGGGTCGGCACGCCGCCATAGGCGAGCCCCCAGATCGCGGCGGCGACGCAGATTGCCGCCGGATCGTCATTCCGGAGGCCGAAGATCAGCGTCGCGAGCCCGAACAGTCCGGCGCTGAGCAGCGTCAGCGCCCGCGCATGCCGGTCGATCAGGGCGCCGACGATCCAGAGGCCGATCAGCGACGCGGCGCCGAAGACCAGCAGCACGAGGTCCGTCCGTTCGCCCATGCCGCCGGCGGCCAGGAACGGCGCGACGTAGGTGTAGAGGATGTTGTGGGCCAGCACGAAGGCCAGCGTCACGAACAGCACCGGGCGCACGCCGGTCATCGCGAACACGTCGCGCAAGGTATGCCGCCGGCCGCCCGGCTGGCCGGGGAAATCCGGCACCGTGACCAGGACCCACGCGACGAGGATCAGCGTCAGCCCGCTCATCACGCCGAAACAGGCCCGCCAGCCGATCGCGGTGCCGAGGAAGGTGCCGGCGGGGACGCCGAGCGAGAGCGCCAGCGGGATGCCGACCATGGCGACCGCGATGGCGCGGCCTTTCTGGTGCTCCGGCACCATGCGGGCCGCGTACCCGACGAGCAGAGCCCAGAGCAGGCCGGCCGAGACGCCGGCGACGAGGCGCGCCGCCAGCGTCAGGGCGTAAGACGCCGAGACCGCCGTGACGGTGTTGGCCACCGCGAAGCCGAGGATCGCGGCGAGGAGCAGCGTCCGGCGGCGCAGGCCCTGGGTCGCCGCCGTCAACGGGATCGCGGCGATCAGCGAGCCCAGGGCGTAGATCGTGACGAGTTGCCCGGCCAGGGATTCTGGCACCGCGAGGCCGGCGCCGATCTGCGGCAGCAGGCCGGCGGGCAGCGCCTCGGTCAGGACGGTGATGAAGCCGGCGAGCGCCAGCGCCAGCAGCCCTGCCAGGGGAAGGCTGTTCGGCTCGGCCGTAGCGTTGATGGTACCGGCAATGGATTGGCCGGGAAGGGTTCGGGGTTCCGGGGTCGCCGTCATCGCTCACCTGTCCGATCGAGGCGGTGCCCTCCGCTGGCGGGAGCGCCGGGAGACCAGTCACCGACTCGGGTGGCGACGATAGAATCGCTGGCGCGACCCGATCATCGGGCTACAATTCGCGACATATCGGACAGATCGGTCCGCAATCGGTGGGCGCGATGGACAGGCTCGGCTCCTTGACCGTCTTCATGCAGGCCGCCGAGGCACGCAGCTTCACGGCGGCGGGCCGACAGCTCGGCGTCTCCGCCTCGGCGGTCGGCAAGGCGGTGGCGCGCCTGGAGGCGCGGCTCGGCGTGCGGCTGTTCCACCGCTCGACCCGGGTGGTCACGCTGACCCCGGAAGGCGGGCAGTTCCTCGAACGCTGCCGCAAGATCTTCTGCGAGATCGAGCAGGCCGAGCTGGAATTATCCCAGACCCGAGATGCCCCACGCGGAAAACTGCGGGTCAGCCTGCCGATGGTCGGCCGCCTGATGGTGCCGACCCTCTCGGCCTTCATGGTCGCGTGGCCGGAGATCGAACTCGACCTCGATTTCACCGACCGGCTGGTGGACGTGATCGACGAGGGGTTCGATGCGGTGATCCGCACCGGCGAGGCGCGGGATTCCCGACTGATGACTCGTGTGCTCGGCAGCTACGACCTCAAGCTGGTCGGCGCGCCCGCCTATTTTGCCGCGCATGGAATCCCGGACTCGCTGCGCGACCTCTCCGGGCACCGGTGCCTGCGCCATCGCTTCCCGACGACGGGCCGGCTGGAGGATTGGCTGCTGGAGGCGGGCGACACGATCGACCTGCGCACCGCGGCGACCTCCAACACCATCGAGCCGCTGGTCTGCCTGGCTGAGCGCGGCCTCGGCATCGCCTGCCTGCCGGATTTCGCGGTCCGCGCGCAGATCGCGGACGGGACACTGATGAGCGTGATGGACGACGTGGTGCACCGCTGCGGCACCTTCCGCATCCTCTGGCCGTCGAGCCGTCAGCTCGCGCCGAAGATCCGCGTCTTCGTGGATTTCATGGCGGAGAACCTGTTCGCGCCGCCATGACAATCCAGGTTTCAAAAGGTCCGGGACCTTTTGCGGGTGCAGGGCAGAGCCCTGCAAGCCACCGGGCTCCGCCCCGGAACCCCGCCAAAGGGCTGAGCCCTTTGGAGACCCGATGTCTCCTGCGCGCGATCAGGATCGCTCCTACACCGTCACCTGCGTCCCGACCTCGACAACGCGCCCGGTGGGGATCTGGAAGAAGTCCGTCGCGTCGTTGGCGTTCTTGGCGAGGGTGATGAAAATCCGGTCCTGCCAGAGCGGCATGCCCGAATGGGTCGCCGGGCGGATCGAGCGGCGGGACAGGAAGAACGACGTCGCCATGATGTCGAACTTGAAGCCCTGGCGGCGCAGCAGCACCAGGGTTTTTGGGATGTTCGGCGTCTCCATGTAGCCGAACTTCATCACGACCTTGAAGAAATGCGGCCCCACCGGCTCGATCCTGACCTTGTCGGCCTCGTTCGAGCGCGGGGTGTCCACCGTCTCGACGGTGAGGATCACGTTCTTCTCGTGCAGCACCTTGTTGTGCTTGAGGTTGTGCAGGAGCGCGGCCGGGGCGATCTCGGGGTCGCTCGTCAGGAACACCGCGGTGCCGCGCACGTGGTGCGGCGGGCTCTTCTCCAGCATGCCGACCAGCTCGACCAGCGGCACGTCGGTCTTGCGTGTCTTGTTGAACAGGATCGTGACCCCGCGCACCCAGGTCCACATCAGCACGATGAGGGCCCCGGCCAGGATCAGGGGTACGTAGCCGCCCTCGACCACCTTGATCAGGTTGGAGAGCAGGAACAGGAACTCCAGCACGATGAAGGGCAGCATCACCAGGGCGGCCGCCACCGGCGACCAGCCCCACATCCGCCAGATCACCAGGAAGGTCATCGAGGCGGTGAGCAGCATCGTCCCGGTCACCGCGATGCCGTAGGCCGAGGCCAGCGACGACGAGGTCTTGAACAGCACCGCCAGCAGCACGACGCCGACCATCAGCAGCCCGTTGATCTGCGGCAGGTAGATCTGGCCGGCATGCGATTCGGAGGTGTGCCGGATCTCGAGGCGCGGTAGCAGGCCGAGCTGGATCGCCTGACGGGACAACGAGAAGGCGCCGGTGATCACCGCCTGGCTCGCCACCACGGTGGCCAGCGTCGCCAGCACCACCATCGGCAGCAGGCCCCAGGCCGGGACGAGCTGGAAGAACGGGTCGGCGGTGTCGGGCTTCTCCAGCACCAGGGCCGCCTGGCCGAGATAGTTCAGGGCGAGCGCCGGGAAGACCAGGCAGACCCAGGCGACCTGGATCGGCTTGCGGCCGAAATGCCCGAGATCGGCGAACAGAGCCTCGGCGCCGGTCACCGCCAGGAACACCGCGCCGAGCGCCACCAGCGCTCCGGTGCCGTGGCCGAGGAGGTAATGCACCGCGTACCAGGGGTTGGCGGCGCGAAAAACCTCCGGGTGCAGGCCGATATGCGGCAGGGCCGCGAGCGCCATGGCGACGAACCACACGACGGTCATCGGCCCGAAGAACGCCGCGACCTTGGCGGTGCCGCGATTCTGCACGAGGAACAGGACGATGATGATCGTCACCGTGATCGGCAGCACGTAGTCGTTCAGGGCCGGGGTGACGAGCTTCAGCCCCTCCACGGCCGAGAGCACCGAGATGGCCGGGGTAATCACCGCGTCGCCGTAGAACAGCGAGGCGCCGAGCAGCCCGAGCATGAACACGATGCGGGAGCCGCCGAGCGCCTTGCGGGCCAAAGCCATCAGCGAGAGGATGCCGCCCTCGCCGTTGTTGTCCATGCGCAGCAGGATCAGGACGTACTTGACCGTCACGATCAGGAACAGCGCCCAGAGGATCAGCGAGACGGTGCCGATCACCTCCTCGGGCAGCAGGATGCCGTCGGTGCGGGCCGGGACCAGCGCCTCGCGGAAGGCGTAGAGCGGGCTGGTGCCGATATCGCCGTAGACGACGCCGACCGAGCCGACCAGCAGCGTCCAGAAACCGGCATGGCCGTGCCGGGTCTCCGCCTTCTCGGGAGAATCGAGGGCGCCGCCGGGCGCAGGCCCCTGCGCCGGTCCGGTGCCGCCGGTCTCGCCCGCCGCCGCGGCGGAATCGGGCGGGGCGTCAGAGGCCGCGGGCACGGGCTGGGCTGCTACGCCGGGTGCGAAGGTTTGGCTCATGCGGAATGTCGGAGGCTCGGGCGTGGCCGGCGTTTCGCGGGTCGGCTCAGGGGCCTGGTGGGGCCGGGCAGGAGGACGCGAAAACTCCGCCGAACCACGCGGGCCGGCCACCGGGCCGACCGCTCACGGGATCGTGCGGCCTTGCTATCACGGCCTCAGGCGGCCGGGAACCGGGGGCACCGCGAAGATCAGGGCTTCGGTGGGAGCGGGGCCGGCGGGGAAGGCTACCCGGGGCAGAGGAATTTACTTATTCTCTTGGGACTCAAAAGTTCTCTGAACTTCTAATCACCCGCCTTGTCATCCCGGGGCCGGGAAGCGGAGCCCGGGATCCATAACCGCCGACAGTTCAAAATCTTGCGCTGTCGGCGGCTCTGGGTTCCAGGCTCGCCTACGGCGCCCCGGAATGACACGGCGGTTAATCCTGCCGTCCAGCGCGCACTGCGTCCGGCTATTCGGCCGCGGTGCGCGTGCCGCCGCCCTGCTGGCCGAAGCGGCGCTCGATGTACTCGATCACGACGGTCTCGAAATCCTTGGCGAGCGTCGCACCGCGCAGCGTCATGGCCTTCTTGCCGTCGATGAACACCGGCGCAGTCGGGGTCTCGCCGGTGCCCGGCAGGGAGATGCCGATATCAGCGTGCTTCGATTCGCCCGGGCCGTTGACGATGCAGCCCATCACGGCGACGTTCAGGCCCTCGACGCCCGGATAGCTCTTCTTCCATTCCGGCATGGAGGTGACGATCCAGTTCTGGATGTCCCGGGCCAGCTCCTGGAAGGTGGTCGAGGTGGTGCGGCCGCAGCCGGGGCAGGCCGCGACCATCGGCACGAAGGTGCGGAAGCCCATGGTCTGCAGCAGTTCCTGGCTCGCCTTGACCTCGACGCTGCGGTCGCCGCCCGGCTCGGGGGTGAGCGAGTAGCGGATCGTGTCGCCGATCCCCTCCTGCAACAGCACGCCGATCGCCGCCGAGGCCGCCACCAGGCCCTTGGAGCCCATGCCGGCCTCGGTCAGGCCGAGATGGATCGCGTAATCCGAGCGGCGCGCAACCTCGCGGTAGACCGCGATCAGGTCCTGCACCGCCGAGACCTTGGCCGAGAGGATGATCTTGTTCTGCGGCAGGCCGAGTTCCACCGCCCGGTCGGCCGAGCCGATCGCCGAGCGCACCATCGCCTCGCGCATCACCGCGCGGGCATCGATCGGCCGCGGCAGCTTGGCGTTCTCGTCCATCAGATGGGTGAGCAACTCGCCGTCGAGGGAGCCCCAGTTGGCGCCGATCCGCACGGTCTTGCCGTACTTGATCGCCTGCTCGATGATCGAGGAGAACTGAGTGTCCTTCTTGTCCTTGAACCCGACATTGCCGGGGTTGATCCGGTACTTCGCCAGGGCCTCGGCGCAGGCCGGATGGTCGGCGAGCAGCTTGTGGCCGATATAGTGGAAGTCGCCGACCAGCGGTACGTGCACGCCGATCCGGTCGAGGCGCTCGCGGATCTTCGGCACCGCGGCGGCGGCCTCGTCCCGGTCGACGGTGATGCGGACCAGCTCCGAGCCGACCCGGGCGAGCTGGGCCACCTGCGCCACCGTGCCGTCGATGTCGGCGGTGTCGGTGTTGGTCATCGACTGCACGACGATCGGGGCGCCGCCGCCGACCATGACCGCGCCTTCGCCCTCGCCGACCGTGACGCCGACGGTGCGGTGGCGCGGTGCCGGGCCGGCGACCTCCGGGCCCCCGTAGGCCAGGATGGTCTCGGGAGCGGGATTTTCGGAGCGGATGGCTTCCATGACTTCCATCGTGGACCTTCGCGTGCGCGCGCTTCGCGAAAAAGCGCCGGGGCCTTATCGGGCCGGCCGGGCGTTTCGCGGCGCGCGCCTCGCCGGAGCTTCGGGGCTGCGGGCCGCCCGCGGCTTAGCTGCGGACGACGCCGCGCAGCGTCAAGCCGACGCCGCGCATGACAGCATCGCGGCTGTCATGTCGTATCCGGATGCGGATGTCGAGTTGGCCGCGTGCGCAACATCGGTTTTCGTCCGGCCCTGTTGCCGAATCGCGCGTCGTGACCGGGGCCTCGGATGTGCCGTAAGCCCGGCGCATGGTTGATGTTGCACTGCACCATCCCATCTAGGGGATCCTGATTTTGGAGGCCGACATGAGCGAGCACCCCCACGGCGGTGAGCCGCACAACCCGGTGACCGTGGTTCCCGAAATTCCGTCCGAAGTCCCGGTCTCGGACGGGATCGAGCCCTCGCCCGCGCATCCGCCCCGCCAGATCCTTGCGGGGCCCCGGGCCGAGAAGCCGGTCGCGCTGGCCTTGCAGGGCGGCGGTGCGCACGGCGCCTTCACCTGGGGCGTGCTCGACGCGCTGATCGAGGACGGGCGCCTGGCCTTCGAGGCGGTGACCGGGGCCAGCGCCGGGGCCATGAACGGCGTCGTGATGGTCGACGGCTGGCTCAAGGGCGGCCCGGACGGCGCCCGGGAGGGACTGGAGCGGTTCTGGCGCGAGGTCAGCCTCGACGGCGATCTCGGGCCGGCGCAGCGCAACTTCGTGAGCGGGCTGTTCAACCTGTGGAAGGGCAACCCGGTGGCCGAGTTCTGGTCCAAGCTGCTCTCGCCCAGCCCCTACGTGTCGAACCCGCTCAACATCAACCCGCTGCGCAAGGCGCTGGCCGAGCAGATCGATTTCGAGCGCCTGCGCGAGGCCGAGACCGCGGGCCTGTTCGTCTCGGCCACCAATGTCTGGACCGGCAAGCTCGCGGTGTTCGAGCGTGAGCGCCTCACCGTCGACCACCTGATGGCCTCGGCCTGCCTGCCCACGGTGTTCCAGGCGGTGGAGATCGACGGCGTGCCCTATTGGGACGGCGGCTATCTCGGCAACCCGCCGCTCTACCCGCTGCACCGGGGCGCCCGGACCCGCGACATCGTGCTGGTCCAGATCAACCCGGTCGAGCGGCGCGAGACCCCGCGCACGGAGAGCGAGATCCGAGACCGGCTCAACGAGATCACCTTCAACGCCAACCTGATGCGGGAATTGCGGGCGATCGACTTCCTCGACGGGCTGATCGAGGACGGCACCCTCGGCCAGGGCGGTTATCAGCGGGTCCTGGTGCACCGGATCGACGGTACCGACGCCTTGGAGGATTACAACGCCGCCTCCAAGCTCGACGCGCGCTGGACCGTGTTCAAGCGCCTGCGCGACAAGGGCCGTGCCGCAGCGCAGGTCTGGCTCGCCGAGACATACGGGACGATCGGGCAGGCTTGTACACTCAACCTGCGGGATGCGTATCAGTAAAACGCCGTGCGTCCGACGCGAGGATCGTCATCCGGCAAGTCGCGATGTGATTGATATCGCGTCGAGATCCGGATGATCGTGATGTTGTTTGTAAGATCAAAGCGTTTATCTCCGGCTAAGGACTGAATTTAAAGTAGAAAATCCCAGGCGTAAGATATATTTCACGGGGTTCCGGTAGCTCGGCCCTTTCACCGAAGACCGAGCGGGCGCGGTGATTCTGATTCCTGGGAGGGCTGGCCATGAGATTTCGTCTGATCGACCTCAAGACCGGCGTGAAGTTCGCGCTCATCATGGCGCTGATGCTGGCGATCACCGCCGGCGTCACGGCGATCTCGCTCCGCAATACCGGGCTGATCGAGGACGCCGAAGAGTGGACGGTCCATACCCACGAGGTGCTGGCTGAAGTCGGCCGGATGACCAACGCCATGGTCGACCGGGAGACCGCCCTGCGCGGCTACCTGATCTCCGCCGATCCGCGCTTCCTCGAACCCGAAGAGGCCGGGCGAAAAACCTTCGCGGCGTCCTGGGATGCGGCGCGGACCCTCACGGCCGGCAATCCCACGACGCAGGCCATGCTCGCGGACGTGAAGGCCCTCGCCGACCGCTGGAGCACGGAGGTCGCGGATCGCGAGCGCGCCCTGATGAAGGAGCCCGCCACCCAGGAGGAGGCGCGTCGGCTGGAAGGCTCGGGCGCCGGCAAGGCGGCGATGGACGGCCTGCGCGCCAAGGCGGCCGAGATCACGCGGTTCGAACGGGGCCTCCTGAAGGAGCGGAGCGCCGCCTCGGCGGCCGCCATCGCGTCGTCGCGGGCGGCCAATCTGATCGGCCTTGGCTTGATCGTGCTCACGGCCCTGCTCGGGTCGCTGGCCCTGCATAAGGGCATCGGCAAGCCGATCCACCAAATGACCCAGGCCATGACCCGGCTCGCCGCCAACGACCTCTCCGTCGAGATCCCCGGGATCGGGCGCCGCGACGAGATCGGCGCCATGGCCGGCGCCGTGCAGGTGTTCCGGGACGGGCTCGCCCGGGCAAAGGCCCTCGAGGAGGAGGCCGCCCAGGCCCGGGCCGAGCTGGAGGCGCAGCGCAAGACGGCGATGCGCGAGATGGCCGCCACCTTCGAGGGCGCCGTCGGCGGCATCATCCGCGCCGTCGCCACGGCCTCGGCGAATCTGAAATCCACGGCCGAGACCATGAGCGCTGCGGCGGCCGAGACCGCCAGCCAGTCGACCACGGTGGCGTCGGCGGCCGAGCAGGCGGCCTCGAACGTCAACACCGTGGCGGCGGCGGCCGAGGAACTCGGCGTCTCCGTCAACGAGATCGGCCGCCAGGTCCAGGCCTCGGCCGACCTCGCCGACGCCGCGGTGCTGGAGGCCGGGAAGTCCGCGGACCTCGTGCGCAACCTGCGCGACGGCGCCGTCAAGATCGGTGCCGTGGTCGACCTGATCAGCGGCATCGCCGGCCAGACCAACCTGCTGGCCTTGAACGCCACCATCGAGGCCGCCCGGGCCGGCGAGGCGGGACGCGGTTTCGCGGTGGTCGCCACGGAGGTGAAGGAACTGGCCGGCCAGACCGCCAAGGCCACCGACGAGATCGCCCGGCAGATCAGCGAGATCCAGTCCTGGACCGGGGAGACGGTGGACGCGATCGGCATCATCGTCGGACGCATCACCGAGATGAGCGGGCTGTCCACCGGGATCGCCGCGGCGATCGAGGAGCAGGGCTCGGCCACCCAGGAGATCGTCCGGAATGTCGGGCAGGCGGCGGTCGGGGCCGGCGAGGTCACGGCCAACATCGCCGGGGTCGCCAACGCCGCCGAGGGCGCCGGGGCCGCCGCCGTGCAGGTGCTCGGCTCGGCCTCCGAACTCTCGGTCCAGGCCGAGCGGCTCGACGCGGAGGTCCATCGCTTCCTCGACACGGTGCGAGCGGCGTAAGCGAAGCGCGGGGCTGCGCGCCCCGAACCCCGCCAAAGGGCCGCAGGCCCTTTGGGATCCCGGTGTTGAGATCTCCGCGGCGGGCGCCCTAAATTCGGTTCGGGCGTGAGCGCCCGTGACCCTGCGAGGCCGCCATGACGTTGTTGCGCCGCGAGGCCCTGATCCTGCTCGGTGCCGGGATTGCCGGCGCGGCCCGGGCCGCGCCGTCCGGGCGGGCCACCGATTTCGCCTTCGAGCATCCGGAGGGCGGCGCGATGCCGCTCTCGGCCTATGCCGGGCGGCCGATCCTGGTCGTCAACACCGCCACCGCCTGCGGCTATGCCGGGCAGCTCGCCGGGCTCCAGACCCTATGGACCCGCTTCGGCGACCGGGGGCTCACGGTGATCGGCGTGCCGTCGCCGGATTTCGGCAACCAGGAGCCGCTCGACGGCCCCGCCATCGCGGAGGCCGCGCGGAAGAACCACGGCGTGACCTTCCCGCTGACCGCCAAGACCCGGGTGAAGATGCCGGGCGCGCACCCGTTCTACCAATGGGCGGCGGCGGAGCGGCCGGGCGAGACGCCGCGCTGGAACTTCCACAAATACCTGATCGCCCGGGACGGCTCGCTCGCCGCCGCCTTCGCCACGCAGGTGGAGCCCACCGACCCCAGGATGGTCTCGGGCATCGCCGCCACCCTCGACCAGGCCTGACCGCTTCGGGAAGCGGAACGCCGGGATTAAAGCCCGGCCCGCCACGTTCACACCCTATGGCCTCAGACAAGCACACGCATCCGGACATCGTCGACCTGTTGGTGCCCCTGCGGCGCTACGCGCGGTCGCTGACCCGCGACGCCCTGCGGGCGGACGATCTGGTACACGACACCCTGGTGCGCGCCCTGGAGATGCAGGGCTCCCTGCGCCCCAACACCAACCTGCGCACCTGGATGATGACGGTGCTGCACAACGCCTTCATCGACGAGCAGCGCCGTCGCCAGGTCGAGGCGCGTCACGCCGACGCGCTGGTGCGGATGAGCGAGGACATGGCGCCCCCCGCCCAGGAGGGCCGGGTGCGCCTCGCCCAGATCCGCCAGGCCTTCCTGACCCTGCCGGAGGAGCAGCGCGCCGCCCTCCACCTCGTGACCCTGGAAGGCATGGCCTATGCCGACGCCGCCGCGGTGCTCGGCATCCCGATCGGCACCTTGATGTCGCGCCTCGGCCGCGGCCGGGCGGCGCTCCGGGCCTTCGAGGAGGGCAGCCGGGCCAAGACCGAGGCCGAGCCCGAAGCGAGCCGGCCGGATCCACGGCGCGGCACCTATACCGGCCTGCGCCTCGTCGCCTCCGACGAGACCCGGGACCGGCCGCCGATGAGACGCGCCGCGGGCGACGCCTGAGGCATCCGCCAACACCGCACAGATGATGATGACGACCGGCGGATCCGCCCCGGCGGCACGCTGGAATCGAGGACTACACCGATGATGGATCCGATCACAGACGACGATCTCATCGCCTTCGTCGACGGGCAGATCGACCCGATGCGCCGCCTCGATGTCGAGGCGCACTTGGCCGCCCATCCCGGGGCCGCCGCCCAGGTGATGGCCGACCTGCACGATCGCGACGCCCTCCGGGCCGCTTTCGGGCGCCTGCCCGGGCCGGGACCCGACCGGACCCTCGTCCTGGCGCGCCGCTTCGACCGCAACCAGCGCTGGCGCCGGGTCGGGGCGCGGCTCAAGCGCGCCGCCGCGATCGCGGTGCTGGTCGGCGCGGGCTGGCTCGCCCATGACGAGATTGGCCGGTTCGGCGTGCCCGACACCCTGGCCGCGACCCCCGATCCGGCCCTGATCGCCGATGCCCGCCAGGCCCGCGCCGTGGCGCAGCTGCGCAAAAACATCGCCAACCAGGGCGACCACCCGGTTTACGACCGAGCCCGCCTCCAGTCCGTCACCGGCATCGACCTGCCGCCGCTTCCGGCCGGCTGGCAGGTGCGCGACATCCAGATCTTCCCCGGGCGCCACGGCACCGGCATCGAGATCGCCTTCGAGGCCGGCCCCCTCGGCGAGGCCTCCCTGTTCGCCACGCGCGGCCTGCGCGGCGGCCCGGCGGCGCTCACCGGCTCGGACGACGGCACCCTCCTGTCCTGGAACGCCGGCGACACCGCCTACGCGCTGAGTGGCCCGCAGGACGATCGGGCCCTGCGGCAGGCCGCGGGGATGCTGGGGGCTGGCGCGGCGACGCGCTGAGACAAACAGAACGCACGTCGCGGAAAGCATCTCAGTCCGCGCGGCCCTTTTCCCGGGCGCATGCAGCGACAGCGGAATGCGACCCGGGACCCAGCGCGAGACGACGCGAAGCGTCCGCCCAAAGCGACGTTGCCACGGATCGTGCCGCTGCGCGGCGCTTTCTCTGCTGGGTCCCGGATCACCGTCCACTGGCGTTCCCGGTGCCCGGGAAAGGGGCCGTTCAACCGCCAAGCGCGATTTCAGCCCGCGCGGCGCAGCCGTTCGGGAGCGCTCGCGGAAACCGGTATCCGATCCGCGTGGGCGCCCCCGCCCCTCGACAGGCCGCCCCGGCGGGTGCCAAAGATCGGCCATGCAGGCCGTCGATTCAGCGCAACGGGATGATGGGCTCAGCGCCCTGTTCGAGGCTGCCCGGGCGGTGCGCGAGCGGGCGCATGCGCCCTATTCCCGGTTCCGGGTCGGGGCGGCGGTCCGCGACGAGCGGGGCGCGATCCATGCCGGCTGCAACGTCGAGAACGCGGCCTATCCGGTCGGCACCTGCGCGGAGGCCGGGGCGATCGCCGCGATGATCGCGGGCGGCGGCCGGCGCATCGCGGAGATCCTGGTCTGCGGAGACGGCGCGGGCCTGGTGACACCCTGCGGCGCCTGCCGCCAGCGCATCCGGGAATTCGCCGGTCCCGACACGCCGATCCACGCCGCCGGGCCGGAGCGCGTGGCAAAAACCTTCACGCTGGCGGAGCTGCTGCCCGAATCGTTCGGGCCGGAGACGCTGGGTGACTGAGGCCGCCGCCCTCGACACGCTCCGGGATGCCGGCTTCGGCGGCGACTACGCCTGTGCCCTCGTCACCGGCACCGGGCTCGGCGGGATCGCGGCCGGGCTCACGGATGCGACCGCGCTGGAGTACGCGGCGATCCCGGGTTTCCCCGGCGCCGGCGTCAGCGGCCATGGTGGCCGGCTGCATCGCGGGCGCCTCGACGGGCGGCCCGTGCTGGTGTTCGAGGGCCGGGCACATGCCTATGAGCGGGGCGACGCCGCGGCGATGCGGGTGCCGCTCGCCTGCGCGGCCGGCCTCGGCGCGCGGCGCCTGCTCCTCACCAACGCCTCCGGATCCCTGCGGCCGGAGACCGGCCCGGGCAGCCTGGTCCTGCTCGAAGACCATATCAACCTGTCAGGCATGAACCCGTTGATCGGCGAGGCGAGCGACGCCCGCTTCGTGCCGATGACCGAGGCCTACGATCCGGACCTGCGCGCGCGCCTCCGGGCGGCCGCGGGGGCCTGCGGGGTTCCACTGACGGAGGGCGTCTACGCTTGGTTCTCCGGCCCGAGCTTCGAGACGCCGGCCGAGGTCCGGATGGCCGGCATCCTCGGGGCCGATCTGGTCGGCATGTCCACCGTGCCCGAGGTGATCCTGGCCCGCTTCCTCGGCCTGCCGGTGGCGGCCGTGTCGGTGGTGACCAATCTCGCCGCCGGGATCGCCGGGGGTGCCCCCCATCACGCCGAGACCAAGGCGGTGGCGGCCCGGGCCGCGGCGGATCTCGGCCGCCTGGTCCAGGCCTTCGTGGCCGGCCTGCCCGTCGAGGAGAGCCCTCATGGATGAACCCGATGCCGGTGCGGTCGCCCGCCGGGCGCTGCTGCTCCTCGATCTCACCGACCTCACCGAGACCTGCACCGAGCCGAAGATCGACGCACTCTGCCGGGATGCGCGGAGCGGCGGCGTCGCGGCGATCTGCGTCTGGCCGCGTTTCGTGACGCAGGGCGCGCGGGCGCTCAAGGGCAGCGGCATCCGGGTCGCCACGGTGATCAACTTCCCGGCCGGCGGCGACGATTGCGCCCGGGCGCTCGACGACACCACGGAAGCCCTGCGCGACGGTGCCGACGAGATCGACCTCGTCCTGCCCTACCGCGCCTTCCTGCGCGGCGACGCCGATGCGGCCCGCGACATGGTCGAGGCCGTGCGCGACACGAGCGGGTCCGCGATCCTCAAGGTCATCCTAGAGACCGGCGAGCTCGCCGATCCCGCCGCGATCCGGCGCGCCAGCCGGCTGGCGCTGGAGGCGGGGGCCGACTTCCTCAAGACCTCCACGGGCAAGAGCCCGGTCTCGGCGACCCCGGAGGCTGCCGAGGCGATGCTGACGGAGATCCGGGCGAGCGGGCGCCCCGCCGGCCTCAAGGTCTCGGGCGGCCTGCGCAGCGTCGCCGATGCCGGCGCCTATCTGGCGCTCGCCGACCGGATTATGGGGCCGGACTGGGTGAGCGCCAAAACATTCCGGCTCGGGGCGAGCAGTCTGTTCGGCGCCCTGATGCAGGCGCGGGAGTCGTGAAGATCATGCGCCTGCCGCAGGAAACCATCCGGGCCAAGCGCGACGGCTTGACTCTCGACCCGGAAGAAATCGCGGCCTTCGTCCACGGCCTCACCGACGGCGCGGTCGGGGAGGGGCAGGCGGCGGCCTTCGCCATGGCGGTGTTCTTCCGCGGATTGGCCCTGCCCGAGCGGGTGGCGCTGACCCGGGCGATGGCGGAATCCGGCACGGTGCTCGCCTGGGACCTGCCGGGTCCGGTGCTCGACAAGCACTCCACCGGCGGTATCGGCGACACGGTGAGCCTGCCGCTTGCCCCAATGGTGGCGGCCTGCGGCGGCTACGTGCCGATGATCTCCGGCCGCGGCCTCGGCCATACCGGCGGGACGCTCGACAAGCTCGCCAGCATCCCGAGCTACGACGCCACCCCGGGGCTCGACACCTTCCGCCGGGTGGTCGGGCAGGTCGGCTGCGCGATCATCGGCCAGACCGCCGAATTGGCCCCGGCCGACCGCCGGCTCTACGCGATCCGCGACGTCACCGGCACGGTGGAATCCCTCGACCTGATCACCGCCTCGATCCTGTCGAAGAAGCTCGCTGCCGGGCTCCAGGGTCTGGTGATGGACGTCAAGCAGGGCTCCGGCGCCTTCATGACCGGGCTCGATGAGGCCCGGGCGCTGGCCGAGAGCATCGTCACGGTGGCCGAGGGCGCGGGCCTGCGCACGGCCGCGCTGATCACCGACATGGACGCGCCGCTCGCCAGCGCCGCCGGCAACGCCGTCGAGGTCGCCTACGCGATCGATTACCTGACCGGTGCGCGCCGGGAGCCGCGCTTCCACGCAGTCACGCTGGCGCTCGGGGCCGAGATGCTGGTGGCCGGCGGCCTCGCGCCGGACCGGGACGCGGCGGCCGAGCGCCTGGAGGCGGCCCTCGCCTCCGGCCAAGCGGCCGAGATTTTTTCCAAGATGGTCGCGGCGCTCGGCGGCCCGGGCGATCTTGTGGAGGACCCGGCGCGATACCTGCCGGCGGCGCCGGTGCGACGGCCGGTCCGGCAGGACGGCACGGTCGCGGGCATCGACACGCGGGCGATCGGGCTGGCGGTGATCGGGCTCGGCGGCGGCCGGACCCGGCCGGAGGACGCGATCGACCCGCGCGTCGGGTTCACCGACCTCGCGGGTCCCGGGGATGCGTCCGGTCAGCTCGGGATCGTCCACGCGGCCGACGAGGCCGCCGCCGACCGGGCGGAGGCGGCCCTACGGGCGGCCTACCGGATGGGCGAAGCGCCCCCCGGGCGGTCGGCGATCATCGAGCGGGTGGGGGCCGGATAGGATCCGGCCCCGCTGCGGGCCTTACCAGCGGCCGTAGCCGTGACGGTGGTGGCCGCCGAAGCCGCGGTGATGACCCCAGCCGCGATGGTGGCCGTGGCCCCAGCCGTGGTGATGATGATGGCCCCGGAAGCCCGGGCCGAAGCCGTGGCGCGGGCCGAACCCGTGATGCCGGTGGCCATACCCGTAGCCGTACTGGACATCCACGATGTCGCCGGCGCCCTGGTGCAGGCCGGTATCGAGGCCGAGCGGCGCGGCCATCGCGGGCGCCCCGAGGGTGATCCCCCCGAGCGCCAGGGCGGCGGCTGCCAGGCGTAGGCGTGCGGTCTTGGTGAACATCGGCGTCCTCCTGTGCCTCGCCGATCGCGCTGCCGCGACCGGCCGTGACCCAGGTATGGCCCTTTTAAGTTGACGCGGACGTGAGTTCGTCTCTCAGGCGTTGTTCAGGTTTGGGTGGCACCGAAAAGTCGGCAGCCCTGGTTCGGATTCCTTCGCCCACGCCGTCATCGCGAGCGCAGCGAAGCGACCCAGGGATCCACCACGTTCGGGGATCGCGCGGAGCCCTGGGTTGCTTCGCTGCGCTCGCAATGACGGTGGAGGGTCTCACCCCGCCACGAATCCCTGAACGCCTCCGTTGCCGGCCCTACCCGCTGGCGTGGCCAGCGTGGCGCAATCCGGCGGCGGCAAGCTCGCGCAGGCAGCGCAGGACCGAAACGCCTCTCGCGACGCGCGATGACGCTCCTCCCGTCATTGCGAGCGCAGCGAAGCAACCCAGGGCTCCGCGCGACCGATCGTTTTGCTCGACAGCAGAGAGCCACCATGCGCGCGCCGGCGGTCTACATCATGGCGAGCCGCCGCAACGGGACGCTCTACACCGGCGTCACCGCGGACCTGTCCCGGCGCGTCTACGAGCACCGCGAAGCGCTCAGTCCCGGCTTCACGCGCCGCTACGGTTGCAAGCGCCTGGTCTGGTACGAGGGCTACCCGACGATGAGCGAGGCCATCGCCCGCGAGAAGCAGATCAAGGCCGGCTCCCGGAAGAAGAAGCTCGCCCTGATCGAGGCGATGAACCCGGATTGGTGCGATCTGTATCCCGGCCTCGCGTGAAGACCCCTCGCGTCGCGGAGCCCTGGGTTGCTTCGCTCCGCTCGCAATGACGGCGCGGGCGGCATGTGATCCGGTATCGCTGAGAGATGCCTTACGGTCGCCGATACACCCACACCCGCGCCGGCGGCAGGTTCAGCCAGACGCGGTTCGACCGGTCGGCGGTGTAGCTGCCGGCCTCGCAGCGGGCCGGGATCGGCGGCACCACCGCGTAGGTGAACTGCACGAAGGGCGCGCCCGGCTGCATCAGGTCGTGGGCGGCGTTGAGCAGGTCGAGGCGCTGCTCCAGCGGCTTGGTGAACAGCGGCAGGCTCGAGATCGTCGCGGCGGCCGGCTGGGTCAGCGCCGTCTTGAGGGTCGCGCGCATGTCGTAGGCGTCGCCCCGGATCACCGTCACGCCCGGGAAGCGGCGGGTCAGCAGGCGGCAGAAATCCGGGTTGAACTCCACCAGGATCAGCCGCGACGGCGCGATGCCCCGGCGGATCAGCGCCTCCGTCACCGGGCCGGTGCCGGGGCCGAGCTCGACCACCGGGCCTTCGCGGCGCGGATCGACGTAGGAGGCCATGGTCCGGGCCAGCATCTTACCGGACGGCGTCACCGCGCCGGTGACGAGCGGCCGCTCGAACCAGGAGCGCAGGAACCGGGCCTCGTCCTCCAGGGGGTCGCGCCGCGGCCCAAGACTGTCACCCCTGGCGGCAGGGGCCTTCGCACTGGGACGGCGGAGCGGCGGCAAGTCCTGGATTCCTCGAAGCCGATGGGAATGGAAGGCTAAGGCGACGCGCCGTCTTACAGTCAAGCCGGTCCGGCGCCTAGGGTAAGCATGCCACGCTCGCCGGATGCATAACGGACGTGCACGGGTTCGGATCCGGCCGGCCTCACGGGCGGACGGCGCTTCCGAAGAAATCCCGCACCTTGGCGAAGAAGCCCGCCGATTCCGGGTGGTTCTCCGGCGAGGCCGACTGGTCGAACTCCTGGAGCAGCTCGCGCTGGCGCTTGGTCAGGTTCTGCGGCGTCTCGACGAAGACCTGGATGTAGAGGTCGCCGACCTCGCGCGAGCGCAGCACCGGCATGCCCTTGCCCTTGATCCGGAACTGCTTGGCAGTCTGCGTCCCGGCCGGGATCCGCACCTGGGTCTGCGAGCCGTCGATCACCGGCACGGTGATCTCGCCTGCAAGCGCGGCGGTGACCATCGAGATCGGCACCCGGCAGAACAGGTCGGCGCCGTCGCGCTGGAAGAACTCGTGCTGCTTGATCGACAGGAACACGTAGAGGTCGCCGGGCGGGCCGCCGCGCAACCCGCTCTCGCCCTCGCCGGCGAGCCGGATGCGCAACCCGTCATCGACGCCCGCCGGCACGTTGATCGACAGCGTGCGCTCGCGGTTGACCCGGCCGGCGCCCTGGCAGGTGGCGCAGGGATCGTCGACGATCTCGCCGCGGCCGTGGCAGTTCGGGCAGGTGCGCTCGATGGCGAAGAACCCTTGCGCGGCCCGCACCCGGCCGTAGCCGGCGCAGGTCGGGCATGTGCGGGGCTTCGAGCCGGGCTTGGCGCCCGAGCCGTCGCAGGCCTCGCAGGTCACCGAACTCGGGATCCGGATGGTCTCGGCCTTGCCGATGAAGGCTTCTTCGAGGGTGATTTCCAGGTTGTAGCGCAGGTCGGAGCCGCGCTCGCGCCCCGGCGCACCCCCGCGCCCGCGCTGAGCCGCGCCGCCGCGGCCGTCGCCGAAGAAATTGTCGAAGATGTCCGACATGAAGTCGCCGAACTCGTTGCCGAATCCGGGGCCGCCCGCACCCTGGCTAAAGGCGGCGTGGCCGAACTTGTCGTAGGCCGCACGCTTCTGGCCGTCCGAGAGGCACTGATAGGCCTCGTTCAATTCCTTGAACTTGATCTCCGCGTCCTTGTCGCCGGGATTGCGGTCGGGATGATAGGTCATCGCGAGCTTGCGGAACGCGACCTTCAACTCGCCTTCCGTGGCGGTCTTGGCGACCCCCAGGATCTCGTAATAGTCCCGCTTCGACATCCCACCCAGTCTCCGGACAATCAGAAGGCGCTGTGATCCCTGGACCCGCCCGGTCCGCCGCGGCGGGGCCTTCGGGGCAGATCTTGAGCAGGGTGAGCGGGCTGAGGCACCGTCGCGATCATGACGATCCCGCCGATCTAGCATGAGCCGGCCGGTCCGGGGCTGACATCGGACGATATCCGGTTCCTGCGGCGCCCGCGCAACAGCGCGTCACAAGCAGAGGCGGGGCCGGATCGCTCCGGCCCCGCTCGGTCCTGTCGAAACCGCGCCTCAGGCGCGCTTCTTCTGGTCTTTCTCTTCGACCTCCTGGAAGTCGGCGTCGATGACGTCGTCCTTCTTCTCGGAGGCCCCCGCCTCGGCACCGGCCTCGGGGCCGGCACCCTGGTTGGCGCTGTACATCGCCTCGCCGAGCTTCATCGAAGCTTGCATCAGGTCCGTGGTGCGGGCCTTGATGGTCTCGACATCCTCGCCCTCAAGCGCGGTCTTGAGCGCGGTCATCGCGGTCTCGATCGCGCCCTTGTCGGCCGCCGGGACCTTGTCGCCGTACTCGGTCACCGACTTCTCGGTGGCGTGGATCAGGCTCTCACCCTGGTTCTTCACCTCGACCAGTTCGCGGCGCTTCTTGTCCGCCTCGGCATTGGCCTCGGCGTCCTTCACCATCCGGTCGATATCGGCGTCCGAGAGGCCGCCCGAGGCCTGGATGCGGATCTGGTGCTCCTTGTTCGTCGCCTTGTCCTTGGCCGTCACGTTGACGATTCCGTTGGCGTCGATGTCGAAGGTCACCTCGATCTGCGGCATGCCGCGGGGCGCCGGCGGGATGCCGACGAGGTCGAACTGGCCGAGCAGCTTGTTGTCGGCCGCCATCTCGCGCTCGCCCTGGAAGACCCGGATCGTGACGGCGTTCTGGTTGTCTTCGGCCGTCGAGAAGGTCTGGGACTTCTTGGTCGGGATCGTGGTGTTGCGGTCGATGAGCCGGGTGAACACGCCGCCGAGCGTCTCGATGCCGAGCGACAGCGGGGTCACGTCGAGCAGCAACACGTCCTTGACGTCGCCCTGGAGCACGCCGGCCTGCACGGCGGCGCCGATCGCCACGACCTCATCGGGGTTGACGCCCTTGTGCGGCTCCTTGCCGAAGAAGGACTTCACCACCTCCTGGATCTTCGGCATGCGGATCATGCCGCCGACCAGCACCACCTCGTCGATCTCGGAGGCTGAGACGCCGGCATCCTTGAGCGCCTTGCGGCAGGGCTCGATCGTGCGCTGCACCAGGTCGTCCACCAGCGACTCGAACTTTGCCCGGCTGAGCTTCAGCGCAAGGTGCTTCGGGCCGGCCTGGTCGGCAGTGATGTAGGGCAGGTTGATCTCGGTCTGGGTGGCCGAGGACAGCTCGATCTTCGCCTTCTCGGCGGCCTCCTTGAGGCGCTGGAGGGCGAGCTTGTCCTTGGTCAGGTCGATGCCCTGTTCCTTCTTGAACTCGGCGGTCAGGTACTCGACCACGCGGTTGTCGAAGTCCTCGCCGCCCAGGAAGGTGTCGCCGTTGGTCGACTTCACCTCGAACACGCCGTCGCCGATCTCCAGGATCGAGACATCGAAGGTGCCGCCGCCGAGGTCGTAGACCGCGATGGTGCCGGCCTTCTTCTTGTCGAGGCCGTAGGCGAGGGCGGCCGCGGTCGGCTCGTTGATGATGCGCAGCACCTCAAGGCCCGCGATCTTGCCGGCATCCTTGGTCGCCTGACGCTGGGCGTCGTTGAAGTAGGCCGGGACCGTGATGACCGCCTGCGTGACCGGCTGGCCGAGATGCGACTCCGCGGTCTCCTTCATCTTCTGCAGCGTGAAGGCGGAGATCTGCGAAGGCGAGTACTTCTTGCCGTCGGCCTCGACCCAGGCGTCGCCGTTGTCGCCGCGGACGATCTTGTAGGGGACGAGGCCCTTGTCCTTCTGGGTCATCGGGTCGTCGTAGGTGCGACCCACGAGACGCTTGATGGCGAAGAACGTGCGCTCGGGGTTCGTCACCGCCTGGCGCTTGGCCGGCTGGCCGACGAGCCGCTCGCCGTCATCCGTGAAGGCGACGATCGACGGCGTGGTGCGGGCGCCTTCCGAATTCTCAATGACCCGGGGCTGCGTGCCTTCCATGACGGCCACGCAGGAGTTCGTGGTGCCCAGATCGATGCCGATAACTTTACCCATGGTGGGATCCCTCTTTTCGTCGCGTTCAAGCAGACCGCCGAGCCCCGAAGCAGCTCGGCCCATGGCGGATTGAGTGTGATGTGAGTATGGGACCCGGGCCGGATCAAGGGCCGTGAACGGCTGAAATCCAGCGCATAATCCCGCGTCGAGAGCGATATAAGAACCCCCGGACGGGCTCGCAAGGCAAAGCCGGCGCGTTGGCCCCGGCCATCGCGTTTTTGGCCAAGGCTTTGTTCTGCCTGAAAAATCCTATCGTGGAGGCGCTGCAGCCCGGTTGGCGTCGATGCATTTTGTTGCTCCGCTGCCACGTCCAGGCCATCGATGGCGTGTTAACGCTTCGACAAGGGGTTGAGCGTGGCCCCGCCACCTCGTCTTCCCCGTCAGAGCCCGATGCCACGGACCCGCAGCCTCCTGCTCCCCCTTCTGGCCGCCGCCCTCGCGGCTCCCGTGATGCTCGCCGCCCCGCCGGCGCAGGCCCAGAATTTCTTCGAGCGCCTGTTCGGCATCAAGCCCGAACGCCCGCCGGTGCCGCCCCGGGGCGTGCCCGAGGCGCCGCCCGCCGCGCCGGCCGCTCCCGGGGAGCCGGGCGCGCCCGCGGCCCCCGAGGCGTCCCGGCCCGCGCCGGCTCCGGCCCGGCCGGTGGTGCTGAAGGTCCCCTCCGAGGACGGGGTGATCGGGCAGGAGCTTCAGCTCAACGGCCTGTCCGGGACCCTGAAGCTGGAACGGTCCGGCACCGCCGTGTCGGCGCGGATCAAGCTGCCGGGCACCAAGATCTCGCAGCCGGCGGAATCCTGCACGGTGCCGCTCGCGAACGGCAATCCCATCACCCTGTCCGCCGAGGGCAAGCCCGAAGGCGCGCCCCGCTTCGAGGCCGCCGGGGCCGAGTGCCCGCTGCGCTTCGACGTGGTCGAGGGCGGCGTGCTGGTCTCGTCCCTGGGCCAGGGGCCGGTCTGCACCTTCTCGAACGCCGATTGCGCCACGACCCCCGTGGGCCTGTGGGGGCCGGCCGGCGCCAGCCTGATCCCCCGGGCCGGGGAGTTCGACACCGCCCGGGGCGTCGCCGACAAGGCGGTGCGCGACAATTACAAGCTCATGACCCAGCGCGCCCGGCGCGAGGATGTCCGGCCGGTGGTGAGCGAGCAGGCGGCCTTCTCGGCCGACCGGGAGCAGCTCTGCCGCGGCTACGCCCGCGAGGGCACCCACGGCTTCTGCCACCTGCGGGTCACCGAGAACCGGGCCCTGGCCCTCGCCACCCGGCTCGGCGCCAACACAGCCGTGCCGACGGCTGCCGCGGCACCGCGCCGGTCCCGGCCCAGGCCGGCCGCGGAGCCCGCCGTGGACGGGATGAACCCGGACGCGGCCGGCGAGATGCCGCCCGAATAGGTTGGGTGTTCAGGCCCGCCCGGCGGTCATCGACAGCATGGCCGGGTCGATGCCGTTGGTCCGCAGGGCCAGCTCGTACTTGGCGTCGAGGTCGGTGTCGAAGATCAGCGCCGGGTCGGCCGGGCAGTTGAGCCAGCCATTGGCCATGATCTCGCTCTCGAGCTGGCCCGCCTGCCAGCCGGCATAGCCCAGGGCCAGCACGGCGCTGGCCGGCCCCTCGCCGCTGGCGATGGCGCGCAGGATCTCGACGGTGGCGGTCAGGCAGATGCCGTCGTCGATGATCAGCGTCGATTGCTGGATGTGGAAATCGTCGGTGTGCAGCACGAAGCCGCGCCGGCCCTCCACCGGGCCGCCCATCAGCACCGGCATGTGCCCGACTCGCTCGCGCAGCCGGATCGCGTCCGCCTCCGGGCAGACGTCGAGCTGGACCAGCAGGTCCGGCATGCTGATGTCGGTGGCCGCCTTGTTGACGATGATGCCCATCGCGCCGTCCGCCGAATGGGCGCAGACGTAGATCACCGAGCGCGCGAAACGCTCGTCGGCCATCCCGGGCATCGCCACGAGGAACTGGCCGTCGAGGAAGCTCGGGCCGGTGAGCGTGGACTGCACGGGCGACGCTGGGTTCGACATGCGCGTATGCTACGCGGCCCCCTCGCCTTGTCCAGCGGACAAAGCGCGCGGCCCACCGCCGGGGTCGGCCCCGAAGGCGCTGTCGAATCTACGGGCGGATCGCTATATGTCTTCGCCCTCGGGCATTGGACTGCGCGCAGGCCCGATCTGGCCGTGAAAGGAGGCTCCTATGGCGGACGCTGCATCACCGGCTGCCTTCGACATCGAGGCGCAGCGCGCCCAGATCCAGCGGGCGCTGGAGGAGACGAACAAGTTCGTCGCCGAGCAGCACAAGCTCATGGCCGAGGCGGCCAAGCTGGCTGCCGAGCAACTCAAGATGTCGGCCGAAGCGGCCAAGCTCAGCCGCGACCGGACCCTTGCACCCTGGCAGGTTGCGCTCTCGGGCATGGCCGCGGGCGCGGCCTTCTTCGGCGCCGGCGCGGCCTTCATCAAGCTGCTCGGAGCGTGACGAACTCCGCCGCCGCCGTCCTCGACAGGCCCGGCCCGCCACGCTAGGTCAGGCGCGATTGTCCAGCGCGCGATCCGAGCGTGCAGCAACGGAGGGACCCGCGATGATCCAGGTCGGCGACCACCTGCCCCAGGCGACCTTCCGGGTGACGGGCCCTGAGGGCCCGATCGCCCGCACCACCGACGACGTGTTCAAGGGCCGGCGCGTGGTGCTGATCGGCGTGCCCGGCGCCTTCACGCCGAGTTGCCACCGCAACCACCTGCCCGGCTTCGTCACCAAGAAGGACGAGATCCTGGCCCGCGGCGTCGACGCCATCGCGGTCACCAGCGTCAACGACGTGTTCGTGCTCGATGCCTGGTCGAAGGCCAGCGGCGCCGAGGGCATCGAGTTCCTGGCCGACGGCAATGCCGACTTCGCCAAGGCCATCGGCCTGGAGATGGACGGCACCGGCTTCGGCCTCGGGATACGCTCGAAGCGCTACTCGATGCTGGTCGAGGACGGCGTGGTGAAGATCCTCAACGTCGAGGAGACCCCCTCGAAGGCCGAAGCGTCCGGCGCCGAGGCGCTGCTCAAGGTCCTCTGAGGTCATCGGGGCTTCGCGCCCCGAACCCCGCCAAAGGGCCTTGGCCCTTTGGGATCCCGGGACCTGATTGCGCTAGCTTCGATGCGCCCCGGCGAGGTCGATGTCGTCCAGCGCATCGTGGTGCAGGAGCAGCACGCCGGTCGCCGCCGCCAGGCGGCGGGCCGCCGGGGTGAAGCCGGCATTCGACACCACCGCGGCCCGGTCGCCCGCCCAGTAGCGCAGGGCGGCGGCCGCCTCCTGCACGGCGGCGTTGCCCACGGGCTTCGCCAGCCGCTTGCACTGGACGATCAGGCGTAAACCATCGCGCACCGCGACGATGTCGGCCCCCTGGTCGCCGCTCGGCGGGGTCCGATGCGCCCGCCAGCCTGCCCGGGCCAAGCGCTCGGCGCAGTAGCGCTCGTAATCGATCCCGTCGCCCGGCGCCTCGTCCTCCTCGGGCAGCGCGACGGCGGCGGCCTCCGCCTCGACGATCGCCAGCATCCGGGCGCGTTCCGACTCGGCGAGGTCGGCGAAGCGCGGCCCGATCTGCGGCAGCACCGTCCGGTCGAGGAAATAGGCCCGCTCCCGCAGCCAGCCGTCCTCGATCCGGTTGCCGTAGGCGTCGCAAAAGCTCTCCTGCCGCCGCCGCAGCGCCAGGGTCTCGCCATGGGCCCGGGCGATCCGGCGCACCCGCGCCCGGAACCGGCGGGGCCGTCCGAGATGGCGCCCAAGCACCAGCACCAGGGCCGCCCCCGTGGCCGCGAAGGCCGGCGGTCCGTACCAGAGCCCGAGCGGACAGCCGAGCACGGCCGTCCAGAACAGGCGGGCGACGGGGTTGGGCTTGCCGGGCATCGGATCTCGGGTCGCTGGTGAGCCCGCCGACCCTCGCAAGCGCCCCTTGCCCGATGCTGAATCCCGCTCGGAAAGCTGTGGACGCGCGCCGGCTGGCTTTAAGCCTTCTGGCCTTTCCGCCGCTGGTGGCCGAGGCCCATGCTCTTGGCGAGGTTGGAGCGGGCGGCGGCGTAGTTCGGCGCCACCATCGGGTAGTCGGGGGCGAGCCCCCATTTCTCGCGATAGGCGTCGGGCGTCAGGTTGTAGTGGGTGCGCAGGTGCCGCTTGAGCGACTTGAACTTCTTCCCGTCCTCCAGGCACACGATGAAGTCGGGCTGGACCGAGCGCCGGACCGACACGGCCGGCCGGAGCTCCTCCGCCGGCGGGGCCGGCGGCTGGCTCAGCCCGTGCAGGGTCGCGTGGACCGCGGCGATCAGCCCGGGCAGTTCCGGCACGGGCACCGGATTGTTGCTCACGAAGGCCGACACGATGTCGACGGACAGCGTGAGATAATCCAGGTCCTCTCCGACCATGGCATCCATTCCGAAACCTCCCGTCCGTTGCTCTCGGCCGCCATCATTCGAGGGCGGGCGGCCGGAATCTGTGTCTGCGCTGCCAGATACAGCGCTATAATGGCGCCGGTACTATGATGTGATCAATTTAAGGGCAAGACCAATTTATAGCTGACCACAACAGCCAGACTGATAGCAGTCTGCTTTGTCGTATACTGTACAAAGCCCGATCGTTCCGTGCGCCTCCGGCAGGGGGGACGCGGGGGTCGCGCTCGCCTCCGAACCTCCGGGCGTTGCACACGCGGGAGATTGTGCCATCTGGTAGGGGGGCTGGCGCCGCGCCGTACGCGTCACCCAGGCGAGGGGCACCACCATGCGCGCGTGCAGAACCGAGCCGTCGGCGCCGTGAGCACCTACCGCTTCGACAAGCTCCTGGCACCGCGCTCGATCGCCCTGGTCGGGGCCGTGGCGCGCGAGGGCTCCCTCGGACGCAGCGTGCTCGACAATCTGCGCCGGGCGGGGTTTCCCGGCGCGATCCTGCTGGTCCAGCCCGATCACGACACCGTGGACGGCCTGCCCTGCGTGCCGCGAGTCGCCGACCTCACCGTCGTGCCGGATCTCGTGCTGATCGCGGTGCCGCCGCCGAGCGTGCCCGAGGTGGTCGCCCAGGCCGCCGCGATCGGCGCCGGGGCGGCCGTGATCCTCACCGCCCGGCTCGGCCGCGGGCCGGACGATCCCGGGCCGGTGGCGCACCGGATCGCTCGCGCGCAGGGGCTGCGCCTGCTCGGCCCCGACAGCGCCGGCCTCGTGGTGCCCGCCGCCAAGCTCGATGCCAGCCTGTTCGCCCACGCCCCCGCGACCGGGGATCTCGCCCTGGTCTCGCAATCCGGCACGGTGGCGGCCGCGATCGTCGAATGGGCCGCCCGGCATGGCACCGGCTTCTCCGCGGTGCTGTCCCTCGGAAGCGTGCTCGATATCGGCGTGGCCGATTGCCTCGACTATTTCGCCGCCGACCATCGGACCCGGGCTATCCTGCTCTGCCTCGATCGCGTGGCCGATGCCCGACGGTTCATGTCGGCGGCCCGGGCCGCCGCCCGCGCCAAGCCCGTGGTGGTGCTCCGCGCCGGCCGGCACCGGCCGGACACGCGGGCCGCCGTGACCCATACCGGCGCGCTGGCCCGACCCGACACGGTCTACGCCGCGGCCTTCCGGCGGGCCGGCCTGCTCGCCGTGCCGGACCTCGACGCCATGTTCTCCGCCGTCGAGGCCCTGGGGCGCCAGCGCCCGTTCCCGGGGGACCGGCTGGCGATCCTCACCAACGGCCGCGGCATCGGCCTGCTCGCCGCCGACAAGCTCACCGACCGCGCGGGCATCCTGGCGGAGATCCCCGAGGCCGAGGGCCGGCCGGCGGGCAACCCGATCGACCTCGGCATCGATGCCGACGGCCCGGCCTTCTCGGACGCCCTGGCGCCGCTGCTGGCCGACCGAACCAGCGACGCGGTGCTGGCGATCCACGTCCCCACGGTCCGGTCGCAGGTCGGTGCGGTGGCCGGGGCGATCGCCGAGACGGTCAAGCGCGCCCGCGCCGGCCAGACCCGCAAGAAGCCGGTCTTCGCGGTCTCCCTGGGCGATGCCGAGGCGGCGCGCGCGGCCTTCGCGGGGGCCGGGATCCCGCATTTCGCCACCGATTCCGAGGCGATCGAGGGGTTTTTGCACCTCGTGCGCTACCGCGAGGCGCAGGACGACCTGATGCGCACGCCGGATTCCCTGCCGCGGGATTTTTCCCCCGACATGGCCCGCGCGCGCTCGATCATCGCCGCTGCGCTCCGCCAGGGGGCGGCCTGGCTCGACCCGATCGCGGTGAACGGCCTGCTGGAGGCCTACGGCATCCCGACCGTGCCGATCGCCCTCGCCCCCGACAAGGACGCCGCCGCGGCCGCCGCCTGGCCGATCATCGCGGCGGGCGGCACCGTGGCGCTCAAGGTCGTCTCGCCGGACGTGGTCCACAAATCCGATATCGGCGGCGTCCAGCTCGACCTGACCAGCGAGGCCGATGTCCGCGAGGCCGCGCGCAGCATCCTGGCCCGCGCCCGGCGGGAGCGGCCGGATGCCCGGGTCACCGGTTTCGCGGTGCAGCCGATGGTCCGCCGGGGCAAGCGCCGGGAGCTGATCGCCGGCCTCGCCGAGGATGCGGTGTTCGGCCCCGTGGTGGTGTTCGGCCGGGGCGGCACGGCGGTCGAAGTGATCGACGACCGCGCGCTGAGCCTGCCGCCCCTCGACCTCGCCCTCGCCCGCGACCTGATCGGCCGCACCCGGGTCGCCCGGCGTCTCGAAGGCTATCGCGACGTGCCGGCCGCCGATCTCGGGGCGATCGCCCTGACCCTGGTGAAGCTCTCCCAGCTCGCCGCCGACCTGCCGCAGGTGCGCGAGCTCGACATCAACCCCCTGCTCGCCGACGAGACCGGCGTGCTGGCGCTGGACGCCCGGGTGCGGATCGGGCGCTCGGAGCGGGGCCGCCACGGCCGCGGCCACCCGCGCTTCGCGATCCGCCCCTATCCGGCCGAATGGGTCCGCACCCTCAAGCTCAAGGACCGGACGATCCGGGTGCGCCCGGTGCGGCCCGAGGACGAGGGCCTGTTCCTCACCTTCTTCGAGGGTCTCGACCCGGAGGACCTGCGGCTGCGCTTCTTCGGCCCGGTGCGCGCCTTCAGCCACGCCTTCCTGGCCCGGCTGACCCAGCTCGACTACGCCCGCGCGATCGCCTTCGTGGCGACCGAGGTCGACCCGGAGGGGCGCGAGCGCATGCTCGGCGCCGTCCGCCTGCACGCCGACGCCAACCACGAGAGCGGCGAATACGCCATCGCGGTCGGCCGCGACGCGCGGGGGACCGGCCTCGCCTTCGCGCTGATGCGCCTGATGATCGACTGGGCCCGCTCCGAGGGGATCGGCCGGGTCGAGGGTATGGTGCTGGCCGAGAACCGCCCGATGCTGGCGGTCTGCCGCCGGCTCGGCTTCACGCAGGCGCGGGATCCGGAGGATCCGGGGCTGGTGAACGTGAAGCTGGAGCTTGGGGGCTCACCGACGGCCGCCAATAGCCTCGGGCAGGCCTCGCCTTCTCGGATGCTATTCTAGCGGATGATCCTGACAGTCAGCCCGAGATCAGCAGGCAGCCGGCTCCAGGCACGATCCGTCGTCACGGCAACCGATTGGCGTTGCTTTGCCAGAGCGAGGCAGGCTCGATCGCCTAGCGAGAGCCCGAGCGACCGCGTTGGAAGGCGCAGGATCCCCGCAATCCGGGCCTGTTCGTCATCGAACGGTTCGATCGCGAGGCGGAGGACGCCGACTGCCTGCGTGATTTGCGCTTCCGATCCGCCGGCTTCGGCCAACTTGGCATAGACTTCGGACAGGTTCACCGCACTGATCACGGATTGCGGAAGGACCTCGGCAACCTCCTCGGACCCTGTCTCCGCGCGAAGCAGGCACAGCAGCGCCGACGCGTCGAGGACGAAGGCCTCACTCACGCTCCGCCTCGGCCCGACGCTCCGCGATCAGCTCATCGGCCAAGCTCCGATCGGCCGGCGCGAAGCTGCGGACGATGGCCTGCGCCGCCCGGACTGCTGCAGACAAGGAGCGGACCCGCAAACCGTCCTCGGCCAGTTCGACCATGACGGTGTCGCCGGCCGCGAGCCCGAGTTCTCGCCGGAAATCGGCCGGGATGAGGAGCGTGCCGCCAGCCTCGATCTTTGCCAACTGTGAAGCCATGCCGAATTCCGGATCGCGGCCCGATACAATCCTCGCTGTCCGCACCAACGGACGCTCGCCGCACCGGCGTATGATGCCCGATGACAGATCAAAAAGAAAAGTCCTGCGCCGTTACTCCGCGGAGAGGCGGACGGGTCGTCGGGGCACGTCCCGGCTCAGCCGAGCCTGGAGGGCCGGACCGGGCTTAGCGGGGCGGCGGTGCCGCATCCGGGTTAAGCCCCTCCGTTGCCGGCTTCACGGACGTCACCTTGTTCGCCACCGGTTTGGCAGAAGCGGGCTTCACCGCGGCTGGCTTGGGCGCAGCCGGCTTGACTGCCGCAGGCTTCGGCGCCGCAGGCTGCGCCGCGCCGGCCGGCGGGATCGCCCCCGTGGCGGCGGGCTCCGGCGCTGGGGCCGGCGTGTCGAGATTATAGATGTCGTCGCGGAAATGGGCCTTCCCGTCCGGGGTGGCGTAGCCGGTGAGATACACGAAGGTCACCGGCACCGGCTTGACCAGCTTGATGTCGCGGCGCTCGCCGTCGGCGATGCCGGTCTCGATCTCGATCGGCCCCCAGTTCGTGCCGGGCCCGTTCGGGCCGTCGGTGCCCTGCAGCAGCCAGCCGACCAGCTCCTTGACCTGGCCGACCCGGACGCAGCCGTGGCTGTGGAAGCGGACATTCGCTGCGAACAGCGACTTGGCCGGCGTGTCGTGCATGTAGACGGCAAATCGGTTCGGCATGTCGATCCGCACCTGGCCGAGCGAATTGTCGAAGCCGGAATCCTGGCGCAGCGTGTAGGCTGCGGCCTTGTTGCCCGCCCAGTCGATCTTGGTCGGGTCGACCTCGCCGGTGGGGCCGAGGATGCGGATGTGGTTCCGGGCGAGGTAGCCCGGGTTCTTGCGCATCTGCGGGATGATCTCGTTCTTCACCACCGAGGCCGGCACGGTCCAAGTCGGGTTGAAGTTGATGTCGGTGATCCGGGTCTCCACCGGGGGCGTCGCCTTGTCGGGGGAGCCGACCACCGCGACGTAGCGGCGGGCCACCGCGCCGTTCTCCACCGCCTCGACATTCGCCGAGGGGATGTTGACCACGACGTAGCGCTCGCCGAACGGGAATTTCGAGCCCATCAGCCGGGCCGCGGAGGCCGCCAGCTGGCGCTGGCGAGTGGCGGCCGGCACGTTCAGCGCGTTGATCGTGAGCCGGCCAAGGATCCCGCTGTCGGGCAGGCCGTGGCGACCCTGGAACGCCGCGATCGCCGCCACCAGCGGCGGGTCGAGCCGGTCGCTCGGCGGCGCGTCCACCGGCAGGTCGCCGGTGAGCGTCAGGTGGTGGCGCAGGGACGGGATCGCCGGGCTGCGCTCCCCGGGCTTCAGGCGGATGAGATCGTCGGGCAGCCGTTCCCAGCCGCCGGCCTCCGCGAAGGCGGCGTAGCGGTCGGCGACCTTCAGCGTGTCCAGGAAGGTGCGGGCGGTGAGCGTCGGGGTCGGATCGGTGGAGACCTTGGCGTAGACCAGGGGCGCCGGCTCGCGCGACTTTTTCGGAGGCTCCGGCGGCTTGGCCTCGGCACTCTTCGCCTCATTCGGACGGGGTTCCGAATTCTTCGCCGAATCCTGGGGCTTGGGCTCGGGAGTCTTCGAAGGCTCCGGGGCTGCCGCCGGCGGCACCTGGACCGGGACGGCGAGCGGCGGAACCGGGGCCGCAGCGGGGCCGGCCGGCGCTGCCGGAACACCCTGCGCCAGCGCGCCGACGGGGCCGCCGAGCAGCGCCAGCACCGAGAGACCCGCGCCGAGGCGGGCGGACAGGCGGAATCGGGCCGGGACCATACGCAACACTCCCGACGGCGCCCGGGGCGGCGCGGTCGGGCGGGATGATGGGGCGGTACGGTTACCAATCTCCTCCGCTCGATCGGGCCGGCCGGTGGCGCTCTTCACCATCCGGCGAGGGGCTCGTCCTCCGGTGCCGCCTGCGGATATCGGTTCACGCAGAAAAGGCGCACCCTGCCGGGCCGTGCCGTGAAGGACGATCAGCCGCCGCCATGCCGGATTCCGGATCCCAGCGCACCGGGGACATGCCCAGCACGATGCCCTACCTGCCGCAGCTCGACGGGGTGCGGGCGCTCGCGATCCTGATCGTGTTCGCGGCCCATTGCGGCTTCAGCCACGTGGTGCCGGGGGGCTTCGGCGTCACGGTGTTCTTCTTCCTCAGCGGCTACCTGATCACGACGCTGCTGCGGATCGAGCGCGGGCGCACCGGCACGGTCTCGCTGTCGGCCTTCTACCTGCGGCGCAGCCTCCGGATCCTGCCGCCGCTCTACCTGACCCTGGCCGCCACCGGGGCGCTCTACGCGGCGGGGCTCCTCGACTGGATGCCGGTCGAGCCGGCGGCTGTGCTCGGCCAGGTGCTGTTCCTGACCAACTATCCCGGCCTGTTCGGCACCGAGGCGGTGCTGCCGGTGCCCCTCTGGAGCCTCGCCATCGAGGAGCATTTCTATCTGGTCTTCCCCCTGGCCTACATCCTGTGGCTGGGGCGTCTGCGACCGCGCCGGGCGGCGCTGGCCTGCCTGGGGCTCTGCGCCCTTGTGCTCGGGTTCCGGTGCGTCAACGTCTGGCGGCTGGCCGATTACAGCCTGAACTATTCCTGGACCCACACCCGCATCGACGCGATCCTGTTCGGCTGCGGCCTCGGCCTGTGGAACAACCCGGTGATCCCGGGCGACCGGGCCTGGCGCCCGCGCCCCTGGCACGTCGCGGCCAGCCTCGCGGTGATCCTGCTGACCCTGGCTTTGCGCGAACCCGCCTTCCGCGAGACCCTGCGCTACACACTCCAGAGCGCGGCCCTGTTCGTGCCGTTCGCCTACCTGCTGCACGGCGAGGGCCGGGCGGTGCGGCTGCTCGCCGCCCGGCCGATGCGCCAGCTCGGCCTCTGGTCCTACAGTTTTTATCTCGCCCACATGGCCGTGGTGGCGCTGGTGCTGCACCAGGCGCCAGGCCTGCACGGGCTGACGCTGATGCTGGCGGCCTTCCCGGTGACCCTCCTCTGGTGCTGGGGCATGTTCACCCTGGTCGAGCGCCCCTGCGCCCGCCTGCGCCGCCGGCTGCTGGCGGATCACCCGCCTGAGCCTGCACTCGGTGCCGCCGGGCGCTCACACCGTCCCATGCCGACCGCGACGCAGCCCCCTCTCCCGAGCGGGAGAGGGTTGGGGTGAGGGATCAGGGTCTTCCGGAAAGGGCACGCCCCTCACCCTGTCCCTCTCCCGCCCGGGAGAGGGGACCCGCGCCGTCTCCGGCGACGCTGCTGGCACGCGGAGACGGACCCCGAACCGGCATCACCCCCGCCTGAGTTTTTCGCGCGCGGCCGTATGGTCCGGCGCCGCCCGGAAGCAGGCCAGCATCGCGTGCCAGAGCGGCTTGCGCCGGAACTGCGCGTCGAGCGGCAGCGCCCGCTGGGGCAGCCCGTCCGGCCGCTTGCGGTAGGGGTGGTCGTTGAGCCACGTGTCGGGGTCGTAGATGTCCCAGGTGAGCACGTCGAGCAAGGCGGGCTCGGCCAGGACCACGTCGAGGTAACGCCGGGCGAAATCGGCGACCATCCGGTCCCGGGTCGCCACGTCGGACGGGAAGGCCCGGTCGTCGATGTCGAGCTCGGTCACCGCGATCCCCAGCCCCATCTGGCCGATCTCGTGCAGGAAGCGGCGCAGCTGGCCCTGGTCGATCGGGACCGTGCTGGTCAGGTGCGATTGCAGCCCGAACCGCCGGATCGGCACGCCGCGCGACCGCATCGCCTCCAGGTGGCGCAACACCTTGGTGCGCTTGGCCTCCATCCAGGGCGCGCCCTGCTCGACCGCGTCCTCGTTCCAGGTGCCGGCGGCCGCCGGGTCGGCCTCGTGCAGGATCCGGAAGGCGCGGTCGACGTAGCCGGGCCCCATCGCGGCGAGCCAGGGGGACTCGCGCAGGCCCCCGCCCCGGTCGGGATCGGCCTCGTTGCCCAAAATCTCGTTGACCACGTCCCAGGCGACGATCTGCCCCCAGTAATGCCCGGCCACGGTCTCGATCCAGCGCCGCATGAAGTCCTCGGCCTGGACCGGACTCGCCCGGCCGAGCAGCGGCGCCACCCAGGGCGGCAGCGCCGCGTGCCAGACCAGGGTGTGCCCCCGCATCCGCTGGCCGTTGCTCCGCGCGAAGCGCAGGATCGCGTCGCCCCGGGCGAACTCGGTGCGGCCGGGGGCGGGCAGCACCTCCTCCATCTTCATCTCGGTGCCGCAGACCAGGATCCCGCATTCCCGCGCCACCGCCTGCCGATAGGCGGGGGTCGAATCGAAGCGGTGGAACGGCACCTCGCAGCCGTAGAGCAGCCCCTTGGCGGCGGCGGCGGCCTGGAGGCTGTCGGCCGACCAGGACGGCTTGCCGAGGGGGCCGAACCCGGAGGGCGCAGCCCCCGCAGCCGTGGCGAGGCCGGCGCAGGCCGCCCCGGCGAGGAGCGTGCGGCGGCTCGGCAGGCCGGGGGGTGGGGTCATGCCGGGTCCTTTGAGCGTGGGCTTGGAGGGACAGATATCTCCAACGGATGAAGCAAGCGGCCGACCATGCGTCTCTCCGCCAGAGGATTCGGTTTTTCAAACATCTTCAGGGAAGGCGCGGGTCCCCTCTCCCCGCACGCGGGGAGAGGCCCACACGGACCTTGTCGTCCGTGCGGGAAGCGCAGGCGAAGCCGGAGCGGCGGTGAGGGGCCGGCTCAGAACGAGGCGCGCGCCCTGAACCGCCCCCTCACCCTCGGCTGCCGCCTCGCCGCGCCGACGACGAGGTCGTCGCGGCCCT
>NZ_JAKSYK010000164.1:0-12410 GCF_022829425.1 Methylobacterium sp. J-072
ACCGCAGCCAGGACGGCTTCTCCGGCGGCGCCCAGGTCGGCTACAACTATCAGTTCACCCCGGGCTCCGGCGTGGTCGTCGGCATCGAGGCCGACGCCCAGTACCTCGACTTCGGCCGCGACCGGAACAACGCCTTCGTCAGCGGCGGCACGATCGCGCCCGGCCTGATCGTCAACGACCCGCGCGGCCTGGCCAGCCTCGACTACTTCGGCACCGTGCGCGGTCGCCTCGGCTACGCCTTCGACCGCACCCTCGTGTACGGCACCGGCGGCTTCGCCTACGGCTCGGGCAGCGCCGACCGCTCCTTCGGCGGCTATGCCGGCAACGACAGCTTCCGCACCGGCTACGCCGTCGGCGGCGGCGTCGAGTTCGCCCTGCCCACCGACTCGTTCCTGAACTTCTTCCGCTCCTCGGCGGTGACGTTCAAGATCGAAGGTCTGTACGTGAACCTCGACCGCGGCACCCGCAACCAGGGCGTCCTGCTCGTCAACGCCGCCAACCTCGCCCCGGCCTATTCCAGCCCGATCGGTCGCCGCGACGACGAGTTCGCCGTGGTCCGCGCCGGCCTGAACTACAAGTTCGGCTCGTACTAAGATCGAGCTGCTCTCGGCCTTCGGGCCGGGGTATGCGGCAGGCGGGTGAGGGACTGGTCCTCTTCATCGCCCTTTGCCGCAGAAGATGTTATAACTCGGTTGACCTTCGCATCCCCAGCCCGATCAGACTGGCCGCTTAGGTCGGCAGCGCCTCAGGAGCACACGCTCCTGGGGCGTTTGCCATTTTTGGACCGCGTGTACGCGTCCAGCGTGTGTAGCCACCGGCCCAGTCCATCCGCGCCCGCATATCGCCAATGCGCGGCCTGTACATCCCGGGCGACGCCCCCCCCTGGCGGAAGGACTTCGAGGCCGAGCTACTGCGCTTCCCCGCAGGCGTCCACGACGACATGGTCGATGCCCTCGGCCTCATAGGCCAGTTGCTCGACCGCGTCCGGCCTGGCGTCGCCCCGAAGGCGCCACCCAAGCCGAACGACGGTCTCAGCGGCTACAAGGCGATGCGCTCTGGTGGAGGATCCTGGCGGGTGTAGGCATCCGATCGCAAACGCGCCGAAATATGGCTCCGCAGAATGCTCCGGCGACGGAGACTATCTTCGAGAGCTGAAGAACGCTTGTGGCGATATCTCACTGCGGCTTCGGCTCGGCACCTGAAGGTTGCACTGGCACTGCCGGTGCAGGCTGCTCGGAGAGCTGCTTTCGGGCATCAGCGAGGCCACCCTGCACGCCTGCCAGTTCCTGTCGCGCCGCTTTCAGCTTCTCGTCCAAGTCGGATAGCTCTTTATTCCGATTAGCTAGGCTCTCGGTCAGAGACGCAAGTTGTGCTTGCGCGTCGGTCTGCCGCTTCTGCAGAGCCTCGACGGCGGCATTCAGGCCGTCTCAACTCTCCTGTAGCTTCTTGACGGCTGCTTCGGTCTGATCGCGCTCGGTAGTGATACGGTCTCGGTCAGCCTGAACGGTGGCGACATCCTTCTGCGCGGAGGCGAGCCCGTCCTTCGCTTGCTGGAGTTGCTGGCTGATGCGACCGACGTCGGCCGTCAACTTGTCCTTGCTCGCGCTCAAGCTGCTAGTCGCCTGCTCCAAGTCGGCGCGCTGCTTGGACGTCTTCTCGGTCTCGACCTTCGCGTCGGAGAGCGCCTTCTGCGCGGTTGCTGCCCCCTCGCGGGCCGTCTGCTGGTTCTGCTCGGCCTGAGCGAGCTGATCTGATTTGGCTGCGCTCTCCTGTGTTAACGCCGCGAGGTCTTGGCGCAGCTTCGCCTCCTGCTTGCGAGCTTCCTCCAGCCGAGCGCCGACATCCGCAAGATCCTGGGTACGAGCCTTGGCGGCCTGATCCGCCTTGTCCGCCGCCTCACGGAGCGGCACGATTTTCTGCTCGCCTTGCTGGATCTGTCCCTGCAGATCGCTGAGGCGCTGTGTCTGCGTCTGTTGTTCCTTGGTCGCCTCGCCTGTCTTCTGCTCGGCCGCCTGCTGCTCCTGACGCAGTGCTGCAAGGCGGCTCTGAACCTGCTCGATGTCCTGATTGGCTTGACGGCCCTGCTGTTCGGTCATCGCGATCTTGGCTTGCAAAGCCGATAGGGTGCCGGTGGCCAGACGCTGCTGCGCCAACTCGTTTTGTAGGTTGGCCTGCTCCGTCTGGAGCGAGCTCATCTGCTGCTCGAAGGCTCTCCGGTGTTTGGCGTGAACGACGGTGACAACGAGCAACCAGACCAGTAGCACGGCCGCCACGACGGCGAAGCTGAGGGTTATGGGTCGACGTAGTTCGGACCGGACATCGATCGCCATGGTTCATCCGCATGTTGCCGAGGACGCGGGGCTTAACGCAGGGGCAGCTCGGATAGGTCCGGTGCCTGGCGTGCACGACGACCAAGTGGACGCCCTCGGCCTTATCGGTCAGTTGCTCGACCCCGTACGACCGGGTGTCGCGCCGAAGGCAACCCAGGAGCCGGCGAAAGCCAGCGGCCACAAGACGATGCGCTCGGGCGGCGGATCGTGGCGGGTGTAGGATCCGAACGTCCCTTGCAGATCACCGCTGCCCTGCGGCCGGGCCGGGCTGCACATCGCGGGATGCCTTCGTTGAGAGGGGCGTTGATCGCTCTGGCGGTCGGCGCTGCCTCTGCGATCATCTCTCTGCCGCCGCTTGCGGCCGTAGCCGGCCCACTCGAGCGCTCAAAGCCAGCGGCGTCCCTGGCCGAGCTCTGGCAGGTGCTCGGCGGCTGTGCGCAGATCACCGCCGCGCCGGCGGCCGCGGCTTGGTCTGAGGTGACGGTCCTACTCAGCCTGAAGCGGGACGGCAGCCTTTTAGGTCAGCCACGGATCACACATTCCCGCCTGACGGGCGGGCCAGACGAGCAGCGGGCGTTCGTGTCCGCCGCGCTGTCTGGGATCGCGGGCTGTCTGCCTGTGTCGGTAACACCGGGACTGGGCGGGGCCATCGCCGGTCGTCCGTTCCGGCTGCGCATCATTAACTAGCGGCCCGAACGACCGACCTGAGCGACTTCTGCCTATAAGAACCCACTCCCCGAGTGCCCCTTGAAGGCGTTCGCCCGGCGGATGTAGCCGGCCACCATCCTCGGATCCCGGTGGCCTGACTGGTCCATGATCCAGGCGAAATCCGCACGCTACTGTCGTGCTAGCACCGTAGTTCCGTACATCGCTGCTTGCCTACACCCCTAGGAACCGAGCGCTACTTTCGCTTGGCCGTGCATGTAGATAGCGCCCTGTCGTCGCTACGGAGGCGTGCCCGAGCGTGGCCTGCACGAGGTGGATCGGTGCCCCGCGGTCGAGGCTGTGCGAGGCGTGAGCGTGCCGCAGCCAGTGCGCCGAGACCTCCACAGGCAGGCCAGCACGCGCCGCGGCCGACTTTACCACCCGGTGGACCGCACTCGGGTCGAGCGCCCCGCCTTTCCGGGATAGAAACACCGGGGCATCGGCCAGCGCCTCGCCGCGCAGGGCCGTGAGCACCTTCCATGTCGCGGCCGACAGCAGCACGACCCGTGTCTTGCCGCCCTTGCCGAACACAGTCGCCTGGCCGGTTTCATCTCGGGTTGCGAGATCGCGCCAGCGAAGGCCGCACACCTCCGAGATGCGCAGGCCGCCGCCGTACAGCACGGTCAGCAGCACCCGGTTTCGCAGGGCCGGCTCCTGCCGGATCATCAGCAGCGCGTCGGCCTCGGACATGATCCGCTCGGCCAGGGTGTTCTTGATCGGTGGCACCTTCACGGCCGCGCCGATGTTGAACCGCAGGAACCCGACCTCCTGGGCGAACGTGAACAGCGACTTCAGCGCCGAGGCGGCGAGCGCCACCGTGGCCGACGAGCCGGTCCGGCCGGCGACGTAATCCTGCAACTCGCCCATCCGCACCGAGCCGAGCGGCTTGCCGACATGGGTCAGGAAGCGTCGCGCCTCGCGTTCGTAGTTTCGGCGCGTGTTCGGGCTGGACGATCGAGCCAGCCACAGCCGAACCATCTGTGCGTCGTCGTCCGCCTGCGCCGGCGGCAGGGCTTCGACAGGCTCGATGACCGCTGGAAGCCCCGACATCTGTTCAGCCCAAGTCCTGGCTGTCGAGCGCGCACTCACCGTGCATGTGCCCGGCGACGGCCGTCATCGCCTTATCCAGTGTGGGGTGCGTGCGCGGGACGCTCTTAAGGGTGCCATTCGGCTCGGGCATGATTTGGAACAGCATCTCACCATCCTGCTCGATCGCGCCGAGCACTCGGCCCAGCCGATCCTTCAGGCTCCACAATGTGCCTTCCGACCCAGTCGGCTTCACGACAACATCCACGGCGAACCTCCGAAGCAAGGCGATAGGGCTGGGGCGGTCCCGGCGATCAGCACGAGGCGGCTGTCGCCACCCACGTGATCGGAGTGCCGAGGCCTTCGACGACATGCCCAGCATCCCGGCAGGCCTCGATCCAGGCTTGCGCCTCCTCGAAGGTCGGGAAGTTGCAGGCGACACCTTTGACGCTCGCCTGCCACGGCTCGCCGGGAGCCGTCTGCCTCGGACCAAAGACCATCATGACGGGCCCATCCGCTCCAACGCAAGATAACAGGACTTGTATTGCGTTCATGAGAGTGCCACACCGACAGCACCGCAGCAAGCCATGCCGCTATGGTGCTAGCACGCTACGTCAATGCACTCGAACGACCGCACGGCGCTGCTGCGATGATTTAGCACTGAGGCAGCGATTAACGGGTGTTTCACGCTGCGCCTGCACGGTGATGGCGAGACACGGGAGCACGGACGTTGCGAGTTGTGGCCTTCACCAGCCGAAAGGGCGGCAGCGGCAAGAGCACGCTATGCGCCCACCTTTCCGTCTACGCCGACGCCCCAAAGGCGCCGGCCCTCCTGATCGACACCGATCCGCAGGGCAGTCTCGCCCTCTGGCACGAGCTGCGCCAGGCCGAGACGCCGGTCCTGGTGAAGTGTGAGGCCCGTGATCTGCCCGATACCATCGAGGCGGCACGCAAGGATGGGATCGGCTGGTGCTTCGTCGACACCCCACCGCACAACACGGCCGACATCGCCGCCGCCATGCGCGTGGCCGACCTTGCCGTGATCCCGTTCCGGCCGGCTGTTTTTGATATCGCCGCGGTAGCCGCGACGCTGGAGATGGCCCGCGCGATCGGCAAGCCGGTGCTACCGGTTATCAACTCGGCCCCGCCCCGGCGAGGCGTCCAGCCGGCGCACGTCGTGACCGAGGCCCGCGAGGCGCTGTTCGCCATGAGTGCGACGCCCTGGGCCGGCCAGATCACGACCCGGGCCGCGTTCGCGCATGCCCTCGCCAGCGGGCAGGCTGTCGGCGAGTTCGAGCCGGGCAGCGCTGCGGCCAGCGAGGTTTTGGAGCTGTGGCAGGAGACCCGCCGCGCGCTCGGCATCAAGGGATCGAAAAAGTGAGCAAGAAGCCCTCGTTCGCCAACCTCGGCGCCCGCTTGGCTCCGAAGACCGTCGAGACGCCAGCCGCTGCACCGTTGGCAGTGATGGAAGAAGCCGCACAGGCCGAGACGGCCGCGGTGAAACCTCCGCGCGGCAAGCGCCAGCCAGACGGCCGCCGCGGGATCTTGGTCCGCGCGCGACCTGAGGCGTGGAAGGCCCTAAAGATGGTTGCCCTCGATCGCGAGGTGACGCTGCAGGACGTGATGACCGAGGCTATCAACGATGTGCTCGCCAAGCACGGCAAGCCGCCGGTGGCGTGATCGCGCAGGTGAGACGGAGGAGGGACAATGCGCTTAACGGGTCTTGTTGCAGTCGCGGCCGTGGTGATGGCGTCGAGTTCCGCTGGAGCGATCACGCCCCTGCCGTCCTGTTCGGCGGCTTTCGTGAAGCGGTGGGTTGAGCACGATCGCCGTGCTGAGATCCCAACGCCTCCGCGCACCTGTGTCATGCAGGCCGAGACAGGCATCTACATCTGCGATCAAAACGGCTGCTCTCGTAGGCATTGAGGCCGGCAGCTTCGTGCTTCGATACTAAGTCATCGCTGTACTCCCGTGCGTAACTACGGTGCTAGCACCATAGCTTGCTGCTTCGATGCGGAACTGCTTATTTACGCCCCTACCAGCCGCGTCGCGGTCGGGAGTGCGCAAGGCCGGGCGAGCCGTGATGATATGGCCGCCCGGCCGGCGCAGTAGACTCGATCGATCGGACCGCGATAGCGCTGAGCCATGATCGCGGATCGCCTTGTTCGGGCCGTCGCAGCGCTACGCGCGGCCGGGCATCAAGTCGAGGAGATCCCCGGTACCAATGGTGTTTACCGGGTCGATGAGCGGCGGCGCTGTGACTGGACCAGTCGTGCTCGCCTTGGCGATCCGCCTCGGTCTCATGGACGGGCCAGGCCGGACACAGTAGCTCTCCGGCATGGCCAGCAACCCGACCGTGTCCGACCTCCGCAAGATTTCCGAGGTGACCCAGGGCGAGATTGGGATTGCCCCGTTTTTGTGGCTCTTGCTCACTTTGCGTGGATCAGGTGGCGAGGACCATGCGGCGCTGTAGGAGATCGAGACCTGCCCGGCCGTAGCTTTGGCGCTTGATCAGCTTGAGCCGATTGATCTGGCCTTCGGCCTGACCGCTGCTCCAGGGCTCGGTCAGGGCAGCCCTAACCGCGGCGGCGTCACCGTCCAGTCCCGAGGCGAAGGTGGCGATGGCAGGAGCGCCGCAAGCCCTCGCTTCCGTGATCCAAGGGTCGAGATCCGCGGCGCTAGCCCGCCCCTCGGTCGCCGTCTTGTTCACACCCGAGGCGCGGACGAGGGCGGTGAAGCGGCGTGCCAGACCGGCGACCGCCTTGGCGGTTTCGTCCTGCTCGACGTGGGTCACAACGGCGGCGGCGGCCGCATCCAAAGCCATGGTCGGCTGGACGAGGAGCCACGCAAGTTGCCGCGCGGTCGGCAGCAGGCTTCCCGCCGCAGGCCGCTCCGCCATGCCTACTGTCTCGTTTCGGGGCTTACGGCCCGACCGGATCGGCTTCGTCCGACGCTCGGCGACGAAGCGGTGCACCTGCCGGCTCGTGCCGGGGTATCCGCGCTCCCGGATCTCACGCCACAGTGACATGGCGTTCTCACAGCCCTCGCCGATCCGCCTCACGAGGTAGCCCACGTGCACATCGAGCAGGCTCGGGCCGGCACCATGGGGCAATCGGGCTGGGAAGATGTCGGCCGCAGCGTATTTGCGTACAGTGGCGCGAGCCAGCCCCATCGCGCGGGCGATCCCGAGCAGCGTCTCGCCGCCCGCACGCCGTCGACGCACCTCGTCGTAGATGGCTCGCCATCTCGTCCGGCTCTCCGCCCCCGCGTCAAGCTCCGGGGTGCTGCGTGGGAAGGCGTGATCGCGCCGGGGCGGAAGATCTGCCGAGCCGGGGGCGGGCGTCAGGCCCCGAAGCTGAGCATGAGCACCATGAAGCCAGCGTTCGACGGCCTGACGCATGTTGGCGAGGAGGTGCCACCGATCGGCGACCTGCAACGCTCGGGGTGCGCCGAGGCTGACGCCTCGGGCATATTCACTCGCGCGGTCTCGGGCGACGACCCGGATGTCAGGCCGCCGTTCGAGCCAGCCGGCCAGCGTTGTTGCAGTGCGGTCCGGAAGAAGGTCGATCACGCGATGGCGGTCCAGGTCCACCACGATCGTGCCGTAGCGGCAGCCTTTCCGCATCGCCCAATCGTCGACGCCGACGTGGATAGGTGACGGTGCGTCGGCCATTGGCAGGGCCCTGATGAGCCGCAGCACGGTTGCGCGGCTCGCCGGCATGCGCAGATGCTTCAGCAAACGCGCACCGCCCGCGCCACCGCAGACGATGCCAACCCGCCACTGCGCTTCAGCCAGCCGCCGCGTGCGTCGAGCGCGAGGGCTAAGGAGCTCGGACGGCGACTCAACGAAAGTGCGCCGGTGGCAGGATGGGTTGCAGCAGTAGAACCGTCGAACCTCGATGCGTAGCACCGTCTGTGATGCCGAGAGCGGCAGGTCGGCGGGATGGCGGTGATAGCGGCTGTGCACGGACCGGCTCGCGCGGTCGCAATCAGGACACCGACTGCTCGTTCCTCGCTGTCGCATCTGGATGACGATGCGGTCCGGATCCTGCTCGATGACGCGCTCGATGCGGCACTCGGGGATGGCGAAGGGAATATGCATGCCTTGCACGGTGGGGAGGGCCGTTCAGGCGATCACCGGCCCGAGTCAATCCGCCGCCGTCCACGCAAAGTGAGCAAGAGCCACCAAACCGGGGCAATCCCATCCGCACCAAGCCGTCTTTCTCCAGGCTTCGCAGGGCCGCCGTCACGCCCGGACGCTCGACGCCCAGCATGAACGACATGAAATCCTGCGTGACCGTGATCTGGTCACCCTCGACCCGGTCGTGGCACATCAGCAACCACCGGGCGAGGCGGGTCGCGGTGTTGCCCCGCGCGTTGGCGAACGCCGTCTGGGCCGTCTGGACGTACTGGATCTGGATGTAGCGATGGAGAAGGCGACGCAGGGCGGGGTGCCGCTCGACCGCGGTGCGCAGCGCGTCCGCGTCAATGACTAACATGCGACCGGCCATCTGCACGAAGTGCGTGTGGGGGCTACGGTCGTCACCCAGCAGGATCGGGCCTACACCGACCACACCTTCCCGCCCAACGATCCCGACCTCGACCCGACCATTCTCGCCGTCCAGAGTGATGGAGATAAAGCCTTCTTCGGGGAAGTAGGCTGCCTGGATCGCCGTATGAGGCGGGATCACGACCTGCCGCAGAAGCATCTGCTCGGCCCGCAGCGCGGGTTGAAGGCTGGCAAAATCCTCCGGCGGAAGGGCTCGGAGGAGCTTGTTACGAACGTCTGATTGCTGGAGGAGAGGCACGGAGCTCGCCTAATTCGGGCGAGAGCACGCGATGTCCCTCAACGGCCAGCGCCCGGATACGGCTGGCAACTCAATGAATATAGTATACTTCTCCATAACGCAAAGTGTTGCATAAAAGAAGTATAAATATTACATTCAGAATGAATTAGATTTACATGAAGGCCGCTCGGCGTGGTTCATTTTCTATTGAGATAGGTACGAAAACGTACCAAATATTTGGCTGCTGTAACTTCCAGGTTGCTCACCCGCGTTGGTGGCCAGTGCGTCCACCTGCGGCTTGAGCCGCAGTTTCGCTGATGCATCCGGCTAGGGATTGAGAGCATGCTCGACGAAATCGAACCAAATCACGGGATCGTTGCCGAGCGTCTCATAAAGCGCTTGCAAGGCTTCGGGCACGGTCTTGGCCTGGATGATGAGAACATTCGAGATATCGTTGACCGGGTGATCACCGATATGCCTGTGACCTCGGATGAAGATCGCGTCGCTGAGGCGCGGAACTGGATGCTCATTGCCGGATCAGCGTAGGCTTTGTATCTAACGAGAGTGAATTACACATGCCCCGGACGGCGATGAGCAGATGGCACAGCAGGTGAAGTGCCAGGACGCCCAGCCGGCTCGGCCCCGATGCCCGATCTGATCACAGGCTGGCGGCGTGCCTGGCCTCTATTATCTCTTCAGCATGCTCGATGAATATCAGACTGTTGCCGACCTTCGTAAGGCTGGCACGATCACCAGCCGCGAGATCGTCGCGGCTGTCGATACCTTCATGCGGAACCCCCATGCGGGGCCATATCACTTCGCGAGTGGCTACAGCTTGGACATTGCGGTTGCTGCGGTTGCATTAGCCCCAGCCCCGGAGGCGAAGGCAGGGCAGGGACGGCAGGATAAAACCTACCGCAACGCGGTCACCGTGGCTGTTATGTTGGCGCGTCCCACCCCACCTGGATCAGCCTAGACTGCGTCGACTACCGCCAGATCCTAGAACCTCGGCCATCCCGCATTCCAACGCTTCGGACTCGGTACTGTACGAGATCGGCGCATGGATCTTGTGCGCGTTATCGTTGGAGATGAGCAGCCAACGGAAGCGGTGCGGATGAAGGGAACAGCGGCGGGTTAGGACGCTGTACTGGGGAAAATGCCGTCTTGCCATGACGCCGAGCATGCCATGTTCGGTTTTTGAGGCAAGAGCCTCATGGCTAATTGCCATTCCATCCGCCGTGTGGTCTGCGGGCGGGAAGCTGGCCCCGGCAGCGCGCAGGACCTGCATCAGGGCGTTCAATTGCGCGATCGTGACGGCGAGTTCACTAGGTGTATGGTCCCGGGATGAGGTGGTGCGGATTGATCCTGAACCGGTCTGGGTCGTTGGTCCAGGCGTGACAGATGGTCTGGAACGGGGTCTTCCAGCGGAGCGCCTTGAGGTGCTTGGCGAAGTTGTAGGCTGTGACGAAGGCCAGGACATGCGCCCTCAGGCTCTCCAGATCTTCGTAGTGGAAGACCTTGACGGTCGCATCCTTGATCGTGCGGTTCATGCGCTCGGCCTGCCCATTGGTCCAGGGATGGTAGGGCTTGGTCAGGCGATGCTCGATGCCGTGCTCGATGCAGACGCGATCGAAGATGTGCGGTCCGAGAAACTGTCGGCTTGGCCCAGTCCTGTTCTTCGGCAGATCGGCGAAGGCCATGCCGTTGTCGGTCAGCACCGTGTGAATCTTGTAGGGGAAGGCAGCCACGACGTTCCTGAGGAAGGCTGATCCTTCCATCTTGCCCGCGCTGTCGTAGAATTCGACGTATGTAAACTTCGAAACCCGGTCGATCGCCAGAAACATGACCAACTTGCCGTCGGCGTGGCGCAGCTCACAACTGTCGATATGCAAGTAGCCAATCTCGTAGGTCTTGAAGCGCTTGCGCGTCTGCGTCGTCTCGGCTGCCGGAAGGCGGGAGATGCCGTGCCGTTGCAGACATCGATGCAGGGCGGAGCGGCTCAAGTTCGGGATCGTGTCGCGCAGGCAGCCCAGGACATCGTCGAGCGGCAGCAACGTCCGACGCCGGAACTCGACCACGATGGCCTCCTCGGTTGGCGTCAGGACCGTGCTCTTGGGCTTCTTCGGGCCCATCGGAGCATCGCTCGTCAGAGCCCGCCCACGCCATTTGGCGACCGTCTTCGGGTTCAGGCCGTACGCGGCGGCCAGGGCGCGGCTACTTTCTTGCGACGCTTGGAGCTCAGCTCGAATACGCGGCGTCGTTCGGGCGCTGCCGTGAAGAACGCTTGCCATAGGCCATCCTCCTCCTGACGCGTCAGGATTGATGATGTACCATCACACTCCGGGACTGCACACCTAGACTCGGGCCGCTCCCTCGGGGGCGGCCTCTTTTGTTTGCGTCACCTCAGCAGTTGCCGCGCTCATACAGTCTTATTCATAGGCTACATCTTGCTTGTCGCTCCGGCCTGCAGGCCGAATGACACAGGGCCGAACCACGTCACCACGGGCTCCGGCCCGACCTTGCTTCGCGTCCTCCCGATACAAAACCTGTCAGCCCGTATTACCAGATGCCCATCAGCTGGGCCGATCGTCTTGACCCCCGTGCCGGTCCTGGGTTGGCAACGTACCATTTCCCAAGCCCCAGCCAGGACGCCGTTACTCGCCCACAGTAACGCGAATCATTTCTATATTGCAATCCCAAGTTGCATAGCATGTTGTCATACTAAGTAGTTTTTTGACTCCTTTTTACTGATTTTGCGTCTATTGCATTATTGTATTCGGGAGATAGGGCTAGTTAGACAATGTCCACCCTGGTCGAAATCAGATCTGAAGTTCGTGATAGCAGTGTGCCGGGGCTTCATGCTGGCGCCATTCTGTCTAGGCAGCATCTGAACCAGATCGAGTTGGGAACTGAGCCCACATTTGTCGTCATCGATCGGCGCCCGCTCATCGGCCAATGCTTTCTCGCTTCCCTGCGCGATGCCCGGCCGAACCTTGCTTTTAAAGGCTTCCCGAGCGTGGCGGCTTGGCAAGACACGGCGGCATCGTCCTCGGCCAACACCGTTCTACTGTGCCTACCAGGCGGCAGCACACCTCAGGCGGAACGGGATCAGATCGTTCGGGAGCTCGCCGAGATCCATGCCTACGCTCCGGGCGTGAGGGTGGCGGTCATGTCCGACTACGAGAGCCCCGATCAAATTGTTCAAGTGCTGAGGGTTGGCGTCAAAGGCTACATCCCAACCAGCATCTCTCTGGAAGTGGCCATACGGGCTCTGCAGCTCGTGCGCGCTGGAGGCGTCTACATGCCAGCCGCATGTATGATGGGCCTTCTAGCGGGGATGGAAATCACCACGGACCAAGCCCCCGAAGAGCACGACTTCTCCCCTCGGCAGCTCAGCGTCGCTCGTGCCCTGCGCAAGGGCACGCCGAACAAGATCATCGCCTACGAGCTGAACATGTGCGAGAGCACGGTGAAAGTTCACGTCCGCAACATCATGAAGAAGCTGAAGGCGAAGAACCGCACCGAGGTCGCATACCTCACGAACCAATATTTTAGCAAAGAA
>NZ_JAKSYK010000167.1:0-282 GCF_022829425.1 Methylobacterium sp. J-072
TCGAGGAAGCCGAACGCATCGCCAAGGAACTCCAGGCGCAGGTAAGCGGGCTCACTTTTGCTCGACGCTGAAGGCAGGCCTCTCGTCTTTGAGAACACGCCAGCCGGACATGGCATGTCGGCCGGGCGGCACGGTTAAGTCCCGGCAGGCCGGGGCCGTTGTCGGTCACCAGGATGGTCACCCGGCCGGGCTCGTCGCGGCTGGCGGCGACCCGCACCTCGGCGTCTGGCACCCCGGCGCCGTCGAGCGCCTGGACCGCGTTGCGGACGAGGTTGGCGAGCG
>NZ_JAKSYK010000041.1:0-1777 GCF_022829425.1 Methylobacterium sp. J-072
CCCACTCCGATATCAGCCTCGTCAGCAACAAGGCGGATACCGGCAATGCCGGAACGGGCGACACGGCAGACCATGCTGCCACCGGCGCGGGGACGGGCGCGACGCTCGGCACGATCCTAGGCGGTTGTCCGACGTCAGCACCTGTGGGACAGAATGAGGGTCTTCACGAACGGAGGATGGCTGGTTCATCGTAGCCCCTGAGGAGCGAAGATGAAGCAGACATCCGGACCGGCCAAGAAGCCGGCAGAAGCGGTGATCAAGGACATCCGTCGGGCCACACGTCGGCAGTTCTCGTCCGAGGAGAAGATCCGCGTGGTGCTGGAAGGCTTGCGTGGCGAGGACAGCATAGCCGAGCTTTGCCGACGTGAGGGGATCGCCGCCTCGATGTACTACGGCTGGTCCAAGGAGTTCCTGGAGGCTGGCAAGAAGCGCCTGTCCGGCGACACGTCTCGTGCGGCCACCACCGATGAGGTGCGGGATCTGCGCCGCGAAGCGGGGGCGCTGAAGGAGGTCGTAGCTGATCTCGTCCTGGAGAACCGTCTGCTTAAAAAAAGCATGAGCGGGGCTGGGGGCGACGAGGCATGAGGTACCCGGCCCCCGAGAAGCTGGAGATCATTCGGCTGGTCGAGCAATCCCACCTGCCGGTGCGTGCCACCCTGGACAAGCTCGGCATCACCCGCTCGACGTTCTACCGCTGGTACGACGCCTACCGGCGCGGCGGCCCCGAGGCGTTGAATGACCATCCTTCGCAGCCGAGCCGGGTCTGGAACCGTCTACCTGCGGAGATCCGCGAGCAGATCGTTGCCTTGGCTCTGGAGCAGCCTGAACTCAGCCCGCGGGAACTGGCGGTGCGCTTCACCGACGAGCGCCGCTACTTCGTCTCGGAAGCGACGGTCTACCGGTTGCTCAAGTCTCAGGACCTGATCACCAGCCCGGCCTATATCGTCATCAAGGCCGCCGACGAGTTCCGCGATAAGACCACCGCGCCCAACCAGCTTTGGCAGACGGACTTCACCTACCTGAAGGTCGTTGGCTGGGGCTGGTACTACCTGTCGACGGTCCTGGACGACTTCTCACGCTACATCGTCGCCTGGAAGCTGTGCACGACGATGCAGGCCAGCGACGTCACCGCCACGCTCGACCTGGCGCTGGGGGCGGCTGGGCTCGATCAGGCGCGGGTGATGCAGCCGCCACGCCTGCTCTCCGACAACGGGCCGAGCTACGTCGCCAGCGACCTGGCTGACTGGCTCGGCATTCGGGGCATGACCCACATCCGCGGTGCGCCATGCCATCCGCAAACGCAGGGCAAGATCGAGCGTTGGCATCAGACGCTCAAAAACCGCATCCTGCTCGAACACGCGTACTTGCCCGGCGAGTTGGAGACGCAGGTTGCCGACTTCGTCGAACACTACAACCATGCCCGAGCCCATGAGAGCCTGAGCAACCTCACGCCCGCCGACGTCTACTTCGGACGCGGCGAAGGGATCCTGGCCGAGCGGGAACGCATCAAGCGCCAGACCCTGATGGATCGCCGCTTGCGCCACCACGCGCAGGCTGCCTAACCTCTTACCCCAGATGGACCAGAGCCTCCGCTCCTGAACACCGCTGAATGTCCCAAATCATCTGACGACGGACAGGGACATCGCTCCGGCAGACCTATGAAGCTCGGCGTGTCGCTGTTGCGCTGTGGCGGCACGAGCGCCACCGAGGCTGAGCGACGGATAGCATTGCGAGGCTATTGCGGGGCCTCTACAGCCCGCCGATGTCCGACAAGCTC
>NZ_JAKSYK010000003.1:0-530 GCF_022829425.1 Methylobacterium sp. J-072
GCCGGAGCGGCGGTGAGGGGGCGGCTCAGAGCGGGGCGCGCGTCTTGAGCCGCCCCCTCACCCTCGGCTGCCGCCTCGCCGCCGCGCCGACGAGGTCGCCGGAGCCCTCTCCCCCCTAGCGGGGCTAGGGGGCACCCCCCCGCCGCGGTTGCGGGGAGAGGGCTCGGGGGACCGCGCCGGCGGCGGAGGGAGCCGGCCGCCGAGGGTGGCGGGGCGGCTCAGGACGCCCGCCCCGCGCTGGGCCGCGCCCTCTCCGCCGCTCCGGCTTCGCCTGCGCTCCCCGCACGGACGACGAGGTCCGTGCGGGCCTCTCCCCGCAAGCGGGGAGAGGGGGAGCCCGCGCCTCGTCCGGAGTTGTGTGAAGACCGTAGGCCGGCGGGATCTGGGCTGACGGCGAAGAAGTCGGGGTCGTGCGAGAGGTCCATCACGGTGGTCCGGGATCGGCTGCGCAGGTGCGCAGCCCATAGCCGATTCCGGGCCGGTCACGCGGTGCCGAATCCCACCCTACAGCACCGGATCCGCGTCGATGC
>NZ_JAKSYK010000011.1:0-21583 GCF_022829425.1 Methylobacterium sp. J-072
CCGGTCGGTGCCGCGGGTCGCCGCGGGGATCGGATCCCGCGCGTACTTGGCCGTCACCTGGGTCCCCGCGGCGTCCCGCGTCCCTCGTGCTGGGTCTTCCTGGGCCATGCCCCCGGCGCCTTGAGGCGGGCGGGGACGATGACGCGTATCCGGGTGCGGCATCCTGTCTGCCGGATTCGCGCGCCAAAATGCACCGCCCCTGAACCCTTCGCGGGAATCGGCCGTTTAGGTCCCGGTCTGCGCGCCCGCAGGCTTGAGCCGATTGCCGGAGGTGACCAACGCCGGGCATGGAAGAGCAGGTTCGATGGAACAGCCCGACGCCTGGCACCTGACGGACCGACTCGACACCGAACACGGCAAGGGCGATCCGTTCGCCGCCGCCGTCCGCGCCACGCGGATGGCGATGATCGTCACCAACCCGCGCCTGCCCGACAACCCGATCGTCTTCGCCAACGATTCGTTTCTGCGGATGACCGGCTACGAGCGCGCGGACGTGCTCGGCCGCAATTGCCGCTTCCTCCAAGGCGAGCAGACCGATCGCGGCGCCGTGGCGCTGATCCGGGAGGCCGTGGCGGCGCGGCGGGACATCGCCATCGACCTGCTGAACTACCGCAAGGATGGGGTGGCCTTCTGGAATGCGCTCTATCTCAGCCCAGTCGCCAACGAGGCCGGCGAGGTGCTATTCTTCTTCGCCTCGCAGCTCGACGTCACCGACCGGGTGGACGCGCATCTGCGGGTCCAGCACGAGAAGGACCATTTCGAGGCCGAGGTCGCCCGGCGGACCCGGGACCTGACCGAGGCCCTGGCGACGCAGACCATGCTGGTCCACGAGGTCGATCATCGGGTTAAGAACAACCTCCAGATGATCGCCGCCCTGCTCGCCATGCAGACCAAGGCGATCACCGACCCGGCGGCGCGCAGCGCCATGGAGGCGATGCTGACCCGCGTGGAGGCCCTCGGCACGGTCCACCGCCGGCTCTACCAGTCCAACAACGTCGAGCGCTTCGATGTCGCCGAGTTCGCCCGCGACCTCGCCACCGACTTGGTCCGCGGCTCCGGCCTCGACCGGATCCGCCTGCATCTCGACCTCGAGACCGTGGAGATCCCGGTCGCCAAGGCCCCGCCGGTGGCCCTGATGATGAACGAGCTGATCACCAACGCGCTCAAGCACGCCTTCCCGGACAACCGAGCCGGCCGCCTCTCCGTGACGGTGGCCCCGGACGACCACTCCTTCACCATTCGCATCGCCGATGACGGCGTCGGCATGCCCGTGCAGGTCATGGAGCAGCGCTCGTTCGGCAAGCGGCTGATCGGCACCCTCTGCCGCCAGCTCAATGCCAGCATCGCCTGGCAGGCGAACGACCCGGGCACGATCGTCAACGTCCGCCTGCCCCGCGAGATGGCTACCGGCCCGGAGGCCTCCTCATGAGCGAGCCGATGCGCATCCTCGTCGTCGAGGACGAAGCCTTGATCCTGATGCAGATCGAGATGATGCTGGAGGAGGCCGGCTATCGTGTCGTGGGCACCGCCATGACCTCGGCCGAGGCGATCGCCCTGGTCCACGAGACCCGCCCGGAGCTGGTGCTGATCGACCTGCGCCTGGGCGACGATTCCTCGGGTGTGGACGTGGCCCATGCGGTGCGCGATATCGGCGGCATCACGGCGGCGTTCATGACCGCCAACGCCCGCGCCCTCTCGGACGACCTGGAGGGCGCCACCGCGGTGATCGCAAAGCCGTTCACCGGGGCGGTGCTGGAGGAATCCCTGGCCTATCTCGAGGATTGCGTCCGCCGGCCGCCCCCGGACGAGCTGGTGCCGCCGGGGATGCGCCTCGCCCCGGCCCTGCTCAAGAGCTTCGCCCAGATGCGGCTCTAGAACAGGCCCGGCGCCATGCGTAGAGTGCCGGCCATGCCGAGCTTGCCCGTTTCGCGCCCGTTCCTTGCCGCCCTCCTGGGCCTGCTCCTCCTCCCGGGTGCCGTCCGGGCGGAACCCTGCGACGACCTCGCCCGCCAGATCGCCGGGGCGATCGGCGGCAAGGTCGGCAAGCGCGCCGGGCCGAGCATCGACATCCGCCTGGCCGGCCCGATCCGGTTCGACGTGACCTGCCGGGCCGAGCCCATCGTGCAGGCCACCTCCGCCGAGCCCGCCCCCTCGGCGGCGTTCTTCCGCGACCTCTCCACCGCCTCCGAGCTCCTGCTCGGCGAGCCGGCCGCCCGGGTCGAGCCGATCATCGCCGACGCCTACCGGACCGCCGTCTCGGAGCGCCGCAAGTCGTTCATCCAGCAGAACGGCTGGTCGGCCTCCTGCTACACCGATCCCGGCAGCAGCACGATGCGCACCCTCTGCTCGGTGGGGCGGATCCCGCCGCATTGAGCGTCGCTTGACCGGGGCGGCGGCCGGTCCGATTTTGGTCTCATCACCCGGACGGAGTCCGTCATGACGGCCTCGGCAGCGGAACCCGCACCGCTCGATCTCCACCAGAGCTTCCAGGATTTCGTCGCCGCGCGGCCCGACGAGGAAAAGTGGGAACTCGTCGCGGGACGCTTCCTCATGCAGGCCCAGCCGAGCATCGATCACCAGATCATCGCCGGCAACCTGAACCGCCTCCTGACCGACGGGATCGAGCGCCTGAGACTCGGCCGGATCTCCGTGCAGAACCCGGCCATCGACCTGAGGCCGACGCTCGAAGGACATGTCTACGTCCCGGATGTCGCGATCATCGACGCCGACGAGGTCGAGCCGGGCCGCAACGTGGTGTCGGCCTGCTTTCTCGCGGTCGAGATCCTATCTCCGAGCGACCGACGCCGGCCCGCCGGCATGAAGAGCCAGAAGATCGCGATCAAGCTCGCGGGCTACGAAGCCCTGCCGACGTGCGAGGCGGTGCTGCTCGTCGAGCAGCGCGCCTTCGATGCCACCCTGTCGGAGCGGAACGGATCCGGTTGGGTCCGCCGCCGGATGACCAATCCCGACGACCGGCTCGTCATCGCCTCGGCCGGGCTCGATTGCCGGCTGGGCGATGTCTACGCCCGCACCACGCTGGCGCGGGCGCGGCGCTGATCAATACTCGATCACGTCTTCAAGCGCGTAGTGCTTCACGGTCTTCCGGTTGGCGATCAGCTCGTCCACGGTCGGCTCGCCCTTGAGGGCGCGGGCGATGGCGAGCTTCGTCGCCTCGTAATTGGTGCGGTAGAGATCCTTGCGGTCGAGGTTGTCGTCCTCGGCGCAGCGCGGGTCGAGCCAGATCATGATGATCATGCACAGCTCGTCGAGCCCGTCCTTCGGTAGCACGCCCTCGATGATGCAATCCACGATCGCGTCGCCGGTGGCGGCCTGGACGATTCCGCCGAGCAGCTCGACATACTCGGCCGTGTGGATCGTCGCCTTGGTGGTCATCATCGTGGCCGGGCGCACCAGCTGGTTGAGATCGCGCACCACGAACATCCTTGTATGGCCCTGGACCTGCCCCATCATCGAGGCGAAGGCCTGACCCACCGGCCCACGCACCGAGCCGATCAGCACCTCGGGCATCGCGTCGGTGTACTGCCCCTCGGCCGCCAGCACGGTGGCCTCGCCCGTGCGGAACCAGATCTCTTGCATGTGTCGCGACTCCCCGTGTCAGGTCGCCCGGGGGAGACATCATCGGGGCCCCGGCGTCAATCGCTTCGGGATGGGCCAGCCCCGCCCATCCCGACGCGATCCGGGCCTGGGTCTTGAGGAATATCTGTCCGCCGGGCAGGGAGGCGGCTTTCGGACCGGCGCGGGAACAGTCGCGGGCGCGGGCCGTTCCGGCGGGAGCCTGCGGCGTTTTCTCAGGTCCGGCACGCGGGAAGGAATTGTGATGGCCAAGAGCACGGATCGCGGAGGCGGCTGGAGCCTCCAGGCGAGCGCCATCCCGGACGGGGTGCGGCTGGAACTCGCCCTCGCCGACCTCGGCGGCAGCCCGGTCACGGCCGCGATCGTGCTGGACCGGTCGGAGGCCCGCGCCTTCGCCCGCGCCCTGCTGGCGGCGGCCGGGGATGCCGCCGAGCGCACCTTCCCGAAGCCCGGGACCTGACCGGCCCTCGGACCCTGAAAAGATTACTGCTGGTTCAGGCCCGGTTGGCGGCCGGGCAGGCGCGGCACCACCGTGCCCCGCTTCTCCACCGGCGCGTCGCAGGCATAGGCGAACTCGCTCTTCAGCGGATCGAACACGGTCTCGCCGGTGATCCGGCAATCCTCCCGCACGGTCTCGTCGAGATAGGCCCGGGCGGCGGTACGGAACCGCTTCACCCGGCTCGCGGCCGGATCGGGATCGATCCGCACCTCGCTGAGATTGCAGCCGGCATACTCGCGCAGGGCGTCGGAGACGATCAGCAGCCGGCGCAGCTGCCGGTTGTCATAGACCTCGTAGGGCTCCTTGCAGCCGATGGTGACCACCTGCGGCGTGAGCGCGACGTAGTTCCGCGAGATATACGAGAACCCGGTGGTGCAACCGGCCAAAGCCAGGCCGACACTTACCAAGCCGATGGGCAGCAGAGCCGCGCGCCGTCGCATCCTCGTCATCCCAAGCCCAGTTCCAGCCCCGTGGCGCATTGAAACGGCCCCGCTTGACCAGTCAATGCGTTTGTCGCCCCGAACGGCGCTCAACCCCCGAACGCGTCCCCGACGAGCCGGTGCACGTAACGGAACGCCTCCGTCGCCCCGGCGGCGGCGCGCGCCTCCCCGTCATCCGCGAGCGCGATCCGGTCGAGCGCGGTGGTGAATTGCCGCCAGTGCAGCCCGCGTCCGTCCGGATGCCCGGCGAGGTGGCGGGCCCCATGGCCTTCCGAGAGGCCGAGCTTCCGGGCTTCCTTGAGCAGGATGGCTGCGCCGAGATTCGAGCCCTCGGCGACGTAGAGCCAGCCGAGCCCGGCCATGGGATCGATCGCTTCCTCGCGCTCCGCGGGCACGTCGGGGATCCGGCCGGTCACGTCGCGCAAATCCTGCGCGATCAGGGCAAGACGGCGCCTCCCGTCGAGATCGGGCAGGACGGGGCCGAGCGCGCCGTCGCGATAGAGCGGATCGACGCGTGTATGGAACCGGTATTGGACCTGAAGGAACAGCGCGTACCGCTCGAGGCTCGCGAAGGGCTCTCCCGCCATGACGCGCCGGTCGAGTTGATCATGGGCCGCCGCGGTCGCCATCCTCAGGCGCTTCACGCGGCTGCCCGGTTCGACCGTATCGGATGTTGAGACGTCCATGTGACCCAGGTCTTGATGGGGCCCTCGACCATCCGAGGCGGTCGGGGCCTATTCTATCCGGGTCGAGGTCGGGACCTCGCCATCCGGCACGAACCGTCATAGCGTCCGGATCATCCGATGCGATTCAGGTCACCGTGAGGCCGACCGGCAGACTGCGCAGGCTTGCGTGATCGGGGCGCTTCGCCCATCAAGCTTGGCCGGATCAGGCTTGCAGAACACTTGCGGAACGTTTAACGTGTTCGTGATTTGTTTCTGAGGCCGCGTCGATGCGGCCCACCAAGCCGCGAGTCCCCGTCGATGCTCACGCGCAAGCAGCTGGATCTCCTGCGTTTCATCCAGAGCCGCATGCAGGAATGCGGTGTCCCTCCCTCGTTCGACGAGATGAAGGACGCCCTCGATCTCAAGTCCAAGTCGGGCATCCACCGGCTGATCACGGCCCTGGAGGAGCGCGGCTTCCTCCGGCGTCTGCCGAACCGGGCGCGGGCCATCGAGGTGATCCGCATTCCCGAGAGCCTGTCCCAGCCGGCGGCGCCGCCCGCCGAGCCCCGTCGCTTCACGCCGAGCGTGGTCGAGGGCGGCAAGTCCAAGCTGCCGCCGGCCCAGCCCGCGACCACCCGGATGATCGATGATGGCGGGCGCGCCATCTCGATCCCCGTGATGGGCCGGATCGCGGCCGGTACGCCGGTTTCGGCCATCCAGAACCAGAGCCACGCCATCACCATGTCGCCGGACTTCCTGGCCGGCGGCGAGCATTACGCCCTCGAAGTGCGCGGCGACTCGATGGTCGATGCCGGCATCCTCGACGGCGACCTCGTGGTGATCCGCAAGCAGGACACGGCCAATACCGGCGACATCATCGTGGCACTGATCGACGACGAGGAGGCCACGCTGAAGCGCCTGCGTCGCCGGGGCTCCTCGATCGCCCTGGAGGCGGCCAATCCGGCCTACGAGACCCGTGTGCTGGGTCCCGACCGGGTTCAGATCCAGGGCCGGCTCGTCAGCCTCGTCCGCCGCTACTGAAGCGGCGCGGCCGGGGCGTCGCCGGGCGCCGCATCGGCGCCGGTCGCGTCGGGCTCAGCAGGGATCGCGTCGCCGGGATCTGCCGGCGCCTCCGGGCGCTGCGCCGTCGATGGCTTGGCCGTGAGTGACGGCCGCCATGGCACCGAGCGTCCGTCGCCGCGGGTGTCGCGTAGCGTGAAGCCGTCGCGCTCAGCCCGGACGGCGACGGCGCCGCGGGCGGCGAGGACGCGCCGGTCGATGACCAGCGGCCCCGTGCAGCTCGGCGGCGCGGCGAGCCGCGTGATCAGCAAAGCCGCCCGGGCGCAATCCTCCGCGAAGGCGCGCCGGTCGCGGACCAGGGCGACGGCGCGGCCATCCGGCAGGCGCGCGGTGCAGCCGAGCCTGTCGCATCGGCCCCCCTTCGAGGCGCCGCCGATTACCGCCCTGGCCGATCGCCCGTCGCCATCCGCCTTCAGCCATTGCTCCAGCACGAAGGCCGAGGGGCTGCCCAGCGTCGACAGGAGGCCGTCCGGTCCCCGGATCGCCGCGCCGCCGCCTTGCCGGTCGACGTAGAGATCGAAGCGCTCCGGCATCGCGGCGAGGCCGAGCCCGAGCAGGGCCGGCGGCAGGGCGAGCCAGCGCAGCCGCGAGACCGGGAGCGTCGCCAGGAGCAGCCCGGCCGCCAGCAGCCCCAGCGCGCCGGTGCCGAAGGCCGGCAGGACCAGGGTGGCGCGATCGAAGCCGGCGATCCATTCGGAGATCGCCAGCATGCCGCCCACCGCCTGCCCCATCAGCCACCAGACCGGCCGGTCGAGGGCGAAGGGATAGGCCAGGATCCCGATCACCGCCGCGGGCATCACCACCAGCGAGACGAGCGGCAGGGTCAGGGCGTTGCCGATCAGCCCGAACGGCTGGATCGTCTGGAAATGGTAGGTGGCGAACGGCGCGGTGGCGATCTGCGCCACGAGCGTCGTCGCCAGGGTGCCGATCACGGCCGAGAGCCCGGTGCCGACGAGCCGCTCGACCCGCCCTGCCCCCGGGCGGCGGAACAGGCGTCCGTCGATCAGCCGCGCGCAGGCGATCAGCCCGGCCACCGCCCCGAACGACATCTGGAAGCTCGGCCCGAGCAGCCCCTCCGGCTCGCGGGCCAGGGCGATCAGGGCGGCCAGCGCGAGGTTGCGCATCGACAGGGCCGGCCGGTCGACCAGGATCGCGCCCAGCATGATCAGGGTCATGATCAGCGAGCGCTCGGCGGCGATGTCCCAGCCAGAGAAGGCGCAATAGGCGGTCACGCCCAGCATCGCGAAGCCGGCCGCGATCTTCTTGATCGGCCACCACAGGGCGCAGAACGGCACGAGGGCGAGCAATGCCCGGACCAGCCAGAACACCACGCCGGCGGCGAGCACCATATGGAGGCCGGAGATGGACACGACGTGATAGATGCCCGCGGCCCGGAGTGCGTCGTTGGCGGCCGGCCCGATCAGCCCGCGCTTGCCGGTGACCAGGGCCGCCGCCACCGCCCCGGCTTGGCCGCCTTCGGCCTGGGCGATCCGGCGCGTCAGCGCGTTGCGGGCCTCGTCCAGCAAGGCCGCGAGCCGGAGGCGTAGCGGCGGCGGTGCGGGCGGTTCCCGGACCGTGATCGTGCCGATCAGCGAGCCGACCGCGCCGATGCCCTGGAAGTAGGCGTCCCGGGCGAAGTCGTAGCCGCCCGGCCGCGCCGCCTCGGGGGGCGGCAGCAGTCGCGCGGTTGCCGCGATGAAGTCCCCGGGCCTGAGGGGCGGCGCCTTCCGGAACGAGACCCGCACCCGCAGCGGCCTCACCGTGGGGGCGAGCCCGGCGAAGTTCTCCACCCGGATCACCAGACGTGCGCCGACCTCGCGCTCGTCGAGCGCCTCGATCATCCCGGTGAGCGGTCCGATGGTGGTGCGGGCCAGGATCGGGGCCGCCACCTGCGCGACCCGCCAGGTCGCCGCCGCGAAGCCGAGGAACCCGGCCGCCAGCGCCAGGACGACGGCCAGAGCCGCTGGCCGCGCCCCCAGGAACGGCACCGGCGCGAGCGCTAACGCCGCCCCGGCGAGCGGCGCGGCGAGCCACGGCGTCCCATCGGCGCCCGCGAAGAACACCAAGATCCCGGCGCCGAACGCCACCGCCAGCCAGGGGAACAGGCGGCGCTGCTCCACCTCCCGGGCGAGGCCTTCGGTAAACCAATCGCCCAACACCGGGAGCAAGGCAGCGCGCGGGCCGGCCAGCGCCACCGCGCCGCCCGCCAGCCTCGCGCCGATCCGCCGCATCCGCCCTCGCCCCGTACCGGACGACTCAGTCCCGGCGGGAGATTCTTAACGCACCCGTCGGCCCGTGCTACAGCGAGCGCTTCGTGCTACGGGCGCCACTCCGTGCGACGGGCGCCGCCCGCATGCCCTGCACCGCGCCTCTTCGCCCTCCGCCCCCGAACATATCGGCCCGATGTCCTCAGCCGTCGTCACGCGCTTCGCCCCCTCGCCTACCGGCTACCTCCATATCGGCGGTGCCCGGACGGCGCTGTTCAATTGGCTCTACGCCCGCCACACCGGCGGCAAGATGCTGCTGCGCATCGAGGATACCGACCGGGAACGCTCGACCAAGGGCGCGATCGACGCGATCCTCGACGGCCTGTCCTGGCTCGGCCTCGACTGGGACGGCGACGTGGTCTTCCAGTTCGCCCGGGCCGAGCGCCACCGCGCCGTCGCCGAGGAACTGCTGGCCGCCGGCCGCGCCTATTACTGCTACGCCTCCGCCGAGGAGCTCACGCAGATGCGCGAGACCGCCCGGGCCGAGGGCCGCGCCCCGCGCTACGACGGGCGCTGGCGCGACCGCGACCCGTCCGAGGCGCCGGCCGGGGTCAAGCCGGTGATCCGGCTGCGTGCGCCCCTTGAGGGCGAGACCGTGGTCGAGGATGCCGTGCAGGGCCGGGTGACCTGGGCCAACCGCGATCTCGACGACCTCGTGCTGCTCCGCTCGGACGGCACGCCGACCTACATGCTCGCCGTCGTGGTCGACGACCACGACATGGGCGTCACCCAGATCATCCGGGGCGACGACCATCTCACCAACGCCGCCCGCCAGAGCCAGATCTTTTCCGCGCTCGGCTGGGACATCCCCCGGATGGCCCATATCCCGCTGATCCACGGGGCCGACGGGGCCAAGCTGTCCAAGCGCCACGGCGCGCTCGGGGTCGAGGCCTATCGCGATCTCGGCTACCTGCCGGCGGCCCTGCGCAACTACCTGGTGCGGCTGGGCTGGAGCCACGGCGACCAGGAGGTGTTCTCCACCGAGGAGATGGTCGCGGCCTTCGACCTCGGCTCGGTGGGGCGCTCGGCGGCGCGGTTCGACTTCGCCAAGCTCGCCAATCTCAACGGCCTCTACATCCGCGGCAGCGCCGATGCGGACCTGGTCGCCGCGATCGAGACGATCCTGCCGAGCGTCGGCCCCGAGCGTGGCCTCTCGGCGCCGCTCCAGCCCGAGCTCAAGGCCAAGCTGACCCAGGCGATGCCGGGCCTGAAGGAGCGGGCCAAGACGCTGATCGAGCTCCTCGACAGCGCCTATTACCTTACCGCGCAGCGCCCTTTGACGCTCGACGAGAAGGCCCGGGCACTCCTGTCCGACGAGGGCCGCGCGCGCCTCGCCGGCGTGCTGCCGGCGCTCGAAGCCCTGCCCGATTGGAGCGCTGCGGCGACCGAGGGTGCGGTGCGTCACTATGCGGAGACCGCGGGCTGCAAGCTCGGGCAGGTGGCCCAGCCGCTGCGGGCCGCGCTCACCGGACGGACCACCTCCCCGCCGCTGTTCGACGTGATGGCGGTGCTCGGCCGGGCCGAAACCCTGGCGCGGCTGGGCGATCAGGTGTCGCAGGGCTGACCGGGCGGCCGGGAACTGCCGCCCTCGGCCCGGATTTCGCTTGGCGGGATTTTGCTTGGTGAAGGGGGCGGGATGTCACCGACCCCGTTGCTGCTGCACTGCCGTTTGGGTAACCCATGGCGCGTGAGCACCCGCAACATAACGCGGCGTGCTCCGGCCCCGGGGTCGCCTCGGGCAGCCCGAGGCCGGCATCCGCCACGTCGCCAGAGAAGGGTCCACGTTCCATGAGCGCATCCAGCACCATCACCGTGGACGGCAAGGAGATCGAGCTGCCGGTCAAATCCGGCACGATCGGCCCGGACGTCATCGATATCGGCAAGCTCTACGCCAAGACCGGCGCCTTCACCTTCGACCCGGGCTTCACCTCGACCGCCTCGTGCGAATCGAAGATCACCTACATCGACGGCGACGAGGGCGTTCTGCTCTATCGCGGCTACCCGATCGAGCAACTCGCCGAGAAGGGCGACTTCCTCGAGACCTGCTACCTGATGCTGTTCGGCGCCCTGCCGACCGAGGCCCAGAAGGCCGATTTCGATTACCGGGTCACGCGCCACACCATGGTGCACGACCAGATGAACCGGTTCTTCACCGGCTTCCGCCGCGACGCCCACCCGATGGCCGTGATGGTCGCCTCGGTCGGCGCGCTCTCGGCCTTCTACCACGACTCGACCGATATCACGGACGAGAGCCAGCGGATGATCGCGTCGATCCGCATGATCGCCAAGATGCCGACCCTGGCCGCGATGGCCTACAAGTATTCCATCGGCCAGCCCTTCGTGTATCCGAAGAACGACCTTGACTACACCTCGAACTTCCTGCGGATGTGTTACGCGGTGCCGTGCGAGGAATACGAGGTCAACCCGGTCTTCGCCAAGGCGCTCGACAAGATCTTCATCCTGCACGCCGACCACGAGCAGAACGCCTCGACCTCGACCGTGCGGCTCGCCGGCTCCTCGGGCGCCAACCCGTTCGCCTGCATCGCGGCCGGCATCGCCTGCCTGTGGGGCCCTGCCCATGGCGGCGCCAACGAGGCGGCGCTGAAGATGCTGATGGAGATCGGCACGCCCGAGAACGTCGGCAAGTACGTCGCCAAGGCCAAGGACAAGAACGACCCGTTCCGCCTGATGGGCTTCGGCCACCGGGTCTACAAGAACTACGACCCGCGCGCCCGGATCATGCAGAGCACCACCCACCAGGTGCTCAAGGAGCTCGGCAAGACCGAGGATCCGCTGCTGCACGTTGCCATGGAGCTGGAGCAGATCGCCCTCAAGGACGAGTACTTCATCGAGAAGAAGCTCTACCCGAACATCGATTTCTACTCGGGCATCACCCTCAAGGCGATGGGCTTCCCCACCGACATGTTCACCGTGCTGTTCGCGGTGGCGCGCACGGTCGGCTGGATCGCGCAATGGGCCGAGATGATCGAGGACCCGATGCAGAAGATCGGCCGTCCGCGTCAGCTCTATGTCGGTCCGGCCCAGCGCGACTACGTGCCGGTGGACCAGCGCGGCTGAGCCGGGCCATCGAACCCGACGCGACACCGGGGGCGGCCGCAGGGCCGCCCCTCTCGTTTGCACAGGGGCCGCCCATTGGATCGGTGGTCACGCTCCGCCTCCCCTGCCCGCCGCCCTACGATTGGGCGTCGCTGCGCGCCTTCCTTGCGAAGCGGGCGATTTCCGGGGTCGAATCGGCCGAGGCCGGCGACCGGACTTATGCGCGCACGGTCTGCATCGGCGGCCGGCCCGGCATCGTCGCGGTCGCGTTCGGCGACGATGCGCTGCACGCGACGCTCCACGGCCTCGATTCGAGCGTCGGGCCTGAAATCGCCGCGCGCCTGCACCGCCTGTTCGATTGCGATGCCGATCCGGCGGCGATCGCGGCCTGCCTGTCGCGGGACCCTGCCCTGGCCGGGCTGGTGGCGGCTCGGCCCGGACTGCGCCTGCCGGGCGCCTGGGATCCGTTCGAGACTGGTTGCCGGGCGATTTTGGGCCAGCAGATCTCGGTCTCGGCGGCGATCCGGCTCGCCGCAAAACTGGTCGCGGCGTTCGGAACAAAGCTGCCGGAGCCGACCGGCACCCTGACCCACGTCTTCCCGACGCCGGCGCAGCTGGTCGAGGTCGATGTCGCACTCGCGCTGAACATGCCTCGCGCCCGGGGCGCGGCGATCCGGGCGCTGGCCGCGGCGGCGCTGGCGGACCCGGACCTGTTCGCCCCGGCCGAGACCCTGGAGGACGCGGTGCTGCGCTTCACGGCGATCCGCGGGATCGGGCCCTGGACCGCGCAATACATCGCCATGCGGGCACTCAAGCTGCCGGACGCCCTGCCGGTGGGCGATGTCGGCCTGCTGCGCGCCCTCAAGACCGGCACCGGCCGCCCGAGCCCGGCCGCGCTCCTCGCCCGGGCCGAGGCCTGGCGGCCATTCCGGGCCTACGCGGCCCAGCATCTCTGGGCTGCGGACGAAGCGGCCGTGAAGGGGCGGTGAGGCGAGCGGCGGGCTTCCTTTTTCCCATGGTCTGGCCGGGTTAACTTAAGGGCTGGCCGGGGGGGCTTGGTTGATGTCGGAACTGGATGAGGAAGCGCGCGACAAGCTTGTCACGAACGAGCGCATCAAGTTCACAGGTACCTACGCCAACGGTCTCGCCGTCGCGATCTTCGCCGTGGGCGGTTTCGCGCCGTTCATATCGACCGCCCTGTCGGATCGCCCGCATTTCGCACCTGTGCTCATCGCGATGGCGGTTTGCTGGGTCATGAGTGGCGCCATACATTGGGGGGTGCGGCACGCGCTTCGGGATCTTCGCCCATGACAACAGCCCAGTTCCTTCTCCTGCTCGCGGTGCCATTTGGTGGCGGCGTGCTGGCCTTCGGCGCGCTCTGGCTCGGCCAGCGCTCGCACTGAGACAGGGTCTGCCACCCGTGCCCTCATCCTGAGGTGGCGGAGCGTAGCGGAGGCCTCGAAGGAGGCCTCCAACTGGCCTTGCGATCCCTGAAGTCCTCCTTCGAGGCTGCTGTGCAGCACCTCAGCGATGAGGGGGCGGGTTGGAAGCCCGTCACAATCTCGCTTCGCTCAGCGCCCGAACCGCTCGAACTTCGGGAAGCTGCGCGCCATCATCAGCCCGACCTCGCCGCGGTGACCCAGCCATTTCTCGAGAACCGACGCGTTGGCGAGCCGCCCCTCGGATGAGCCGTCCTGCCAGGGCAGGCCGTCGGCCAGGCGGAAGACATGCGCGTCGGTGAGGCCGCCGCTGCGGCAGCGCTGGAGCCGGACGCCCTTGCCCCGGGCGAGTTCGGCCACCTCCGAGATCGGGAAGATCAGCAGCAGCTTCTCCGTGTTCACCACCGCCACGTGATCGCCGTCGGCGGGGACGAGAACCACGGCGGTCGCATCGCCGTCCAGGCCGAGCACGCCCTTGCCCTTGCGGGTGTTGGCGACCAGCGCGTCGGAGGGCGCCACGAAGCCGCGCCCGTCCGAGCCGGCGATGAGCAGCTTGGTCTCGGGCCTGTAGGGCAGCGCCGCCACCACTTCGGTGCCGTCGTCGAGATCGACCATCAGCCGCACCGGATCGCCGAAGCCGCGCCCGCCCGGCAGCTTCGACGCCTCGATGGTGAACACCTTGCCGTTCGAGGCGAGCAGCAGGATCTTTTGGGTGGTCTCGCTCGGGAAGGCGATCTTTAGGCCGTCGTCGCCCTTGAACGCCACGCCCGAGAGGTCGGCGACGTGGCCCTTCAACGCCCGGATCCAACCCTTGGTCGAGACGATCACGGTGATCGGCTCGCGCTCGACCAGGGCGGCGGTGAAGTCGATGCCGCCGACATCGGGCGGGCTCGCCAGCGTCGTCCGGCGCTTGCCGAGCTTGGTCTCGGGCCCGAACGTCTTCTTCACGGCGCGGATCTGCGCCTGGATCGCCTTCCACTGCGCCGGCTCGGAGGCCAAGAGCGCGTCGATCTCGGCCTTCTCGGCGGTGAGCGCGTCCAGCTCGCGCTTCAGCTCCATCTCCTCAAGCTTGCGCAGGGAGCGCAGGCGGGTGTCGAGGATCGCGTTGGCCTGGATCTCGGTGAGCTCGAACCGGGCCATCAGGGCCGGCTTCGGCTCGTCCTCCTCGCGGATGATGCGGATCACCTCGTCGAGGTCGAGATAGACGATCAGCAGGCCGCCCAAGATCTCCAGGCGCCGGTCGATCTGCCCGAGGCGGTAGCGTGAGCGGCGCTGCAGCACCACCCGGCGGTGGTCAACCCATTCCCGCAGGCACTCGGTGAGCCCGATCACCTTGGGCACGAGGCCGCCGACCAGGACGTTGAGGTTGAGCGGGATGCGGGCTTCGAGTTCCGTGAGCCGGAACAGCGATTCCATCAGGATCACCGGATCGACCGTGCGCGAGCGCGGCTCCAGCACCACGCGCACGTCCTCGGCCGATTCGTCGCGCACGTCGGCGAGCAGCGGCAGCTTCTTCTCCTGGAGAAGCTCGGCCATCTTCTCGATCAGCCGGCCCTTCGGGATGCCGTAGGGGATCTCGGTGACGATGATGTTCCAGGTGCCGCGGCCGAGATCCTCCTTGTGCCAGCGGGCGCGGACCCGGAAGGCGCCGCGGCCGGTCCGGTAGGCTTCCGTGATGGACTCGGCCGAATCGACCAGGATGCCGCCGGTCGGGAAATCCGGGCCCTGCACGAAGCTGTTGAGCTGGGCCGAGGTCGCCCCCGGATGGTTGATTAGGTAGAGCGCGGCGTCGCAGAGTTCGGCCGCGTTGTGCGGCGGGATCGAGGTCGCCATGCCGACCGCGATGCCCTGGCTGCCGTTGGCGAGCAGGTTCGGGAAGGCGGCCGGCAGCACCACCGGCTCGTCCTTCTCGCCGTTGTAGGACGGGCGGAAATCGACCGTGTCCTCGTCGATCCCGTCGAGCAGCAGCCGGGCGACCTCGGTGAGGCGGGCCTCGGTGTAGCGGTAGGCGGCCGGCCCATCGCCGTCGATGTTGCCGAAATTGCCCTGCCCGTCGACCAGCGGATAGCGCTGCGCGAAGTCCTGGGAGAGCCGCACCAGCGCGTCGTAGATCGCCTGGTCGCCGTGCGGGTGGAAATCGCCCATCACGTCGCCGACGATCTTGGCGCATTTCTTATGCGCGGTGTTCGGGTCGAGGCGCAGCAGTCGCATCCCGTACAGGATGCGCCGGTGCACGGGCTTCAGCCCGTCGCGGGCATCCGGCAGCGCCCGGTGCATGATCGTGGAGAGCGCATAGGCGAGGTAGCGCTCCTCCAGCGCGGATTTCAGCTCGACGCTCTCGATCCCGTCGCCGGACGGCGGCTCGAAGGGCTGGCCCATGACGGCTCCTGTCTCAGGGCGGGGCCGCCGACCGGCAGCGCCGCCGCAACGCGCGATCCGTCATTCCGGGGCGCCGGAGGCGAGCCCGGAATCCAGAACCGCCGACCGTGCCGGGGGTGACGGATGCGTCCACCCTTTCGACGATGCGGCTCTGGATTCCGGGCTCCGCTGCGCGGCCCCGGAATGACGGGGTTGGTCTCAACCGAGATTCGGACGGTCCCCAGCTCGGTCATTTCTGGAACATAGCGCGAACATTACTCGGCCTCGCGACCGAGCGCAACGAATCGCGCGCGCTCCTCCGGCGCGGCGAGGCCGCGCGGACCCCAGACGTGCCGGTCGAGAAAGTACCCCGTCAAGGTAAACCCTTGCGCAACGCCATCCGGCCCGGGCGATCCGCCCGCGTGCAGGAAGGTGGGCAGGGCAAGCAGCCGATCGCGGAACGGCTCTCCGGCGGAGGCGCTGACCGCCCGGCCGCTCTTGGGCGACACGTAGGCGAGCGCGTCGTTGCCCCCGGTGGCCGCGCAGGCGGTGAGATCGAGGCCGAAGCCGAGCTCCGACAGGATCTCCAGCTCGAACCGCACCATCAGCGGCGGCGCCACGGCCGGGTCGTCGAGATGCGCGATCAGGATGCCCGCCGCCTCGTAGAGGGCTGGATGCGGATCCCGCTCGGGCAGCAGCCGCAGCAGGGCCGCCATGTGGCCGAGCCCGTAGAGGGCGATGCCCGAGCCGATCATCCGCGACAGCTGCGACTCCAGCGGCTCCACCGTGTAGGCGCCGAGCCCCTCGTCGAGCCGCGCCCGCCAGGTCAACCGGACCCGATTGCCGGGCTGGAGCACCGGCTGCATCCGGCGCGAGCGCCCGCCATGCACGAGGCCGAGATGGCGCCCGTGCGCCTCGGTCATCGCCTCCAGGATGACGCCGCTCTCCCCGTGCCGGCGCAGGCCCAGCACCAGCGCGTCGTCGGTCCATTGCATCAAGGTTCATCACCGGCGGGAGGGCGCGGATCGCGGCACCGGCGATCCAGCTTGAATCCCCTCATATAAGGGCTCCGGGGCCGCGGTGCCGCCTTTGCGCGCCCGATGGGTGGCGGTAGCTTGGCCGGGAAGGAATCACCCGCATGCGCCGCGTTGCTCCGGTCCTCGTTCTGGCCCTGACGATCACCGGCGCGCCGGCCGCTCCCAAAAAGACGAAGCCCGCCGTCGAGGATGCGCCCTCCCCGGCCCTGAAGCAGCGGATCGCGGCGCTGGCCCTGAAGCAGGTCGATTTCGGTTCGGTCTCGCTGCTGCCGGTGCGGTTCGCGGGCAGCCGGCTCGCCGGCCCGATCGAGGATGGCGGCCGGACTCTCTACTGCGTGTCGAGCCGGATGAGCGGCCGCACCTTCGGCAAGCCCGAGCGGCCCAAGGCGGTCATCCGCTACGCGGCCGATAGGCTGGAGGTGATCGACGACGACGAGGTCTGCACCGGCCATCGCAGCCAGCCGTTCCCGGAACTGGACGCCCTGGGCAACGCCCGCTGAGGCTGCCGCGTTGAGCATCATGTCCTTGCTGCCAGCGCGCCGTCTCGACCTCAGCCTCGACCTGATCGCCCGCGCCCATGCCACCCCCGTCCCGGACGACCCGGGCGCCCTCGACCTGCTGAGCGACGCGGAACTGCGCCCCGGCCTCGAGGCGATCACCGCGGGCCGAGACGGGCACGACATCTGGGTCTTCGCCTATGGCTCGCTGATGTGGCGACCGGAATTCCCGGTGGCGGAGAGCCGGATCGGGACCGTGCGCGGCTTCCACCGCCGGTTCTGCTTGCTCCAGCGCCGGTTCCGCGGCACGCCCGAGCGGCCGGGCTTCGTCCTGGCCTTGGACCGCGGCGGCCTGTGCAGGGGCGTCGCGTTCCGGCTGCCCGGGACGGAGATCCGCGAGGCGCTGATGCCGGTCTGGCGGCGCGAGATGCGCGGCCGGGGCTATGTCGCCCGCTGGCTGCCGGTGGCGACAGAAGCCGGCACCGTCTCGGCGCTGACCTTCCTGGCCAACCGCGCCAATGAGCGCTACGCCGGCCGCCTCTCGGATGCCGAGATCGCGGAAAAAATCGCCGCCGCCTGCGGGCATGCCGGCCCGAGCGCCGAGTACCTGTTCCGGACCGTCGAGGCTTGCGAGCGGCTCGGCATCCGGGACCGGCACCTCTGGAGCCTCCAGGCGCTGGTGGCCGCCCGGCTCAGGACCTGCGCGCCGGGCGCGTGAGGCTCACGCCCAGGCGCGCTTCATCGCGATCACCACGCGGCCGCCAGCCTGCTCCGTATCCGGGTTGCGCGGCTCGCGGATGCCGGGCGCACGCCCGGTGGTGACGTAGACCACGAGGGTGAGGGCGAGGAGGATCTTGATGCGCATCACGACGCTCAGGGTTGAGCGAGCGTGCATAGGATCGATCGGTTTTTACGGAGTTTCCGTCCCGCCCACAGGTTGTGGTTGTGGGCACTTCCGTCGAGCGTGGTGAACGAAAGGTTACGGCCGCGCCGCGGTCGTCCGAAGCATCATCCCGAAAGGGGTTTCCGGCTTTCGGAAAAAGATGATGCAAAACCAAAGATCTAGCGCGTCGCGCCGGTTCCGGGATCCGGCACGATGCGCTATGCCGCCGGCCCGGGTTTCCCACAGGCGGAGGACAGGATGCGGCAGCGGATCGGCGTGGCCCTGGCGATTCTGGTGGTCGCGGTCGCCGTGCTCGCCGCCGGGCCCTGGCCCCACGGTTTCCGGCTGTCGGATGTCCTGACCGGGGGCACGCCGGTCCTGCCGGATGGGTCGCGGCCGGTGGCGGGATCCGCGGACCTCGCCGGCAACGCCACCCTCGGCGCCGGCCAACACCCGGCGACCCTGCGGCTCACCTGCGATCCGGCCGGATCCGGCCTGTCGGCGGTGCTGACGGTGCCGCGCTTCTCGGACTTCGCAGAGGGTTTCGATGTCGCCGGCCTGCAGGGCGCCGGAAACACAGCGCCGCTCACCGGCATCCTGGTCTCGAACGCCGCCGGCGTCCGATCCGTGCGGATGGCGGCGCAGGGCGCGGAAACCCGCGATCCCGAAAAAACCTTCAGCCTGACAGTGGCCGGTGCGCGGCGAAGCGAGGATCCGTTGCGCGGTGTCGTCCTCGCACTCGCCCAGACCGGCACGCGGTTGACCTGGACGCAGGCGAGCCCGCGCGCCGGGGATCAGACCCTGACGGCGAGCTTTTCGGTCTCGGACAAGGATGCGGCGGCGTTGAAGACGGCCCTTGGAAGCTGCCTCGTCGCGCCACCGCTGTAGGAGTCGTATCGCGGTTCGGCGCCGCCCTGGGGCGACGCCGGATCCGATGGGCTCAGCGCCCTTTCTTGTAGAGCTTGCTGGCGATCTCGAAAATCTCTTCCGGCGCGTAGTCCGGCGCGAACGCGCCATAATTGCCGTCGAGTTCCGGGATCTTGCCGCCTTCGGGCGCACCGTCGATTACTTCGAGGTTGCCCGGCGGATCGCCCGGCAGCGCCACTTCGTCGTTCGACCAGACGCCGGCGGCTTCCTTATAGTCGACCTCGCTGAAGGTGTAGAGACGGCGATGCTTGCCCTCGTCGAGGTACTTCTGACACTCCGGCACCCGCGACAGGTCGATGTTCGGGGTCGGCAGCATCTTCTCGATCTCGACGCCGGTCAGCTTCTTCAGGGCCAGCGCGTAGGCGTGGGCGTGGAGCGAGCCGCGCACCAGCAGATAGGCGCAGACTTCGCGGCCGGTCGGCTCGATCATGGTCTCGTAGACCCGCAGCTTGTGAATGCGCGCGCCGCACTCCAAGTGGAAGTTGTGCAGCAGGTCGATGATCAGATTGCCGGTGGTCGTGACCATGTCCATGTTCCAGGACGCGGCGTTGGAGTTCATCGGCATCGCGCCGCCGCCATTCGACAGGAAGCTGCCGGCGAGACGCACGTCCTGCATCTCGGCGAAGGGCGCCTTGGAGATGTCGACGTCCTTGGCCGGGTTGCCCGGGCCGTTGTTCAGCATGGCGATGCCGGTCGAGACCATCTCGACGTGGCCGATCTCTTCGGCGAAGATGCTCGATACGAGGCTGTAGAACGGCCGAAGCTTGGTCTTGTTACGGAAATTGAAGCTCTGGAACATATAGTTCCCGAGGGTCGACATCTCGCCGTACTTGCCACCGAGCAGTTCCTGCAGGGCGGCGGCTGCGTTGGGCTCGGGCTTCTTCGGCTCCGGCAGCTCCGCGAGCAGGCGGTCGATCTTCATGAACATGCGGGTAGCTCCGTTTTGCGCGAGGTGCGCATGGGACCTACGGGTGAGGCGCACACATGTTCCTGCCTGCGACCGTGCTTCTTCCGAGGCTTGGCGGGGAATCTTTTGGTTCCGAAACGGCTTAGAACGGAAAAAAATCTTGCGGGCGCCCAGGTATCGGGAGGCGAAGGTCTCTGCCTTGGTCCGGCCCGACAGGCGCCGCGTCAGACGTTCGCATGGATCCCCTCCACGGCGCGGATCCGCGGCACGGCGAAATCGGTGAAGGCGCGCACCGCCGGGCGCATGTGGCGCACGGACGGATAGACCAGATAGGCCTCCGTCGAGCGCACCTCGTAATCCGGCAGGACGCGCACGAGCCGGCCGGCTGCCAGATCGTCGGCGACCAGCAGGTGCTGCACCGGCCCCATCACGCGGCCCCCCAGCAGGGTCGCGACCAGAACCTCAGCGCTGTTGGTGCGGAGCACCGGCCGGATCGGGACGGTCACGGTCTCGCGACCCCGATGCAGGATCAGGGCGCTGCGGGCATCGACCGCCGCCCGGGTCGCCACGAGATCGCAGGCCGTGAGCTGCTCGGGGGTCTCGATCCCGCCGGCCCGCGCCAGGTAGGCCGGCGCGGCGACCAGGATGCGCCGCACCCATCCGAGCCGGCGGACCACGAGGTCCTGGCCCTCCGGCCGGCCGTAGCGGAGCGCGAGGTCGTAATCCTCGTGCACGAGGTCGATCACCCGGTCCTCCAGCACCAGATCGACCGTCACCCGCGGGTGCTCGGCCTGGAACGCCGTCACGATCGGGTGCAGGTGCTTCACGCCGATGCAGGAGGGCGCGTGCAGGCGCAGGCGTCCCTCGACCGAGCCGGCTTCGGTCCGGGCATCTTCGAGCGCCGCGTCGATCGTGGCCAGCGCCGGCTGGCTCGCCGCGTAGAGCCGCTGACCCTGCGGCGTCGGCCGCACCAGCCGGGCGGAGCGCTCCAGCAGGCGGGCGCCGACATGGGCCTCCAGGTTGCGCAGGTGCTTGCTCACCGCCGGCTGCGAGACGCCGAGATCCCGCGCCGCCGCGCTCAGAGAGCTGCGCTCGACGGTGCGGAGGAAGGCGCGCAGGGCGAGGGCAAGGTCCATGGATGCCATCCGGTTATGGGTCCGATCACCCCATAGCCGCTGGACGGGGCGACAGCGTGGCGATCTTCTCGATCCGCAGCCTTTCGCGAGATCGCCGATTCATGACCCTCACCCGCCGGACCCTGCTCGCAGGCACGCCCCTTCTGCTCGCCGGTTGCGTCACCCGCGAGACGGCGCCGGTGGCGGATCTGCGCCCGCCCATCGATCCCGCCTTTGTCGCCATGTATGCCGCCCTCCCCGGCGAACCGTTCCCGGTGCCGGCGGTGGACCTGACGGGGATCGATCCGCGCTTCCTGCGCCAGGAGGTCGATTACGCCACAGCCGAACCGCCCGGCACGATCGTGGTCGATCCGGGCGTGCGCTTCGCCTACCTGGTGCGCGAGAACGGGCGGGCGATCCGCTACGGCGTGGGCGTCGGCCGGGAGGAGGCGTTCAACTTCCAGGGCCCGGCCAGCATCGCCCGCAAGGCCGAATGGCCGCGCTGGACGCCGACGCCCGCGATGATCAAGCGCGAACCCGCGCGCTACGGACCGGTCGCCGGCGGCTTGCCGGGCGGCGCCGGCAACCCCCTCGGGCCGCGGGCGCTCTATCTCTACCGGGACGGCCGGGACACGCTCTACCGGCTGCACGGCACCACGGAGCCGCAGACCATCGGCACCATGGTCTCGTCGGGCTGCGTGCGCTTCCTGAACCAGGACATCATCGACCTGTACCGCCGCGTTCCGGTGGGGACGCGGGCGGTGGTGCTGGCGGCAGGCGGGTCGGCGGCGAGTTAGATGTTTGATCCCGGGTTTTCG
>NZ_JAKSYK010000042.1:0-93001 GCF_022829425.1 Methylobacterium sp. J-072
AGGAGCGCGCGCAGTTCATCCGCATCACCAATGCCGGCCTGCGCGAGAGCCACGTCCACGACGTGACCATCACCCGCGAGAGCCCGAACTACCCGTCGCGGACCTGAGGCGGGGGTTTTTGCCGGCGTGACGCGCGCTCGGGCGGGTTGGCGGATTCACAGAACGCGGCCCGGACGGTTCTCGGCTGCAACAGAAGTCTCATCGCAGCAGACACGCGCCCTCCCTCCCCCCTCTGCGGGGGAGGGTGGCCCCTGCGTCAGCAGGGGTCGGGAGAGGGGAACCCGGCTTCCAGATTTGGCGGAGCAGGCGTGCGAGCCGGAGCTTCGATCTGCACCGGCGCACCCCTCTCCCGACCCCCTTCGGGGGCCACCCTCCCCCGCAGAGGGGGGAGGGAGACGCGCTTGGGTCCAGCCTTGGCCCTCATCCGGCAGCGATGCGTAAAGATCCTAGCCCAACCCACACCTTCAACGAGCGCCGTAAGGTTCCATCCCCGCCTTGACTCGGTCTTCCCGGCGACCTTCGATGGTCGAGCCCGCATGAACCGATGCGGCCGACGCCTCGTCCCGGAGACACCCAATGCGCACACTGATCGTCGGAGCCGGGGCGACCGGCGGGTATTACGGAGCGCGGCTCGCAGAATCGGGGGCCGATGTGACCTTCCTGGTCCGGCCGGCCCGGGCGGAGAAGCTCGCCGCGAACGGGCTCGTGCTTTACTCGCCGTTGGGCGACCTGCATCTGGCCGCCCCGCCCACCGTCACGGCCGACACGCTGGCGCAGGCCGGGACCTTCGATCTCGTTCTGCTGTCGTGCAAGGCCTACGACCTCGACAGCGCCATCGCCGACCTGGCGCCCGCGGTCGGGCCGCAGACCGCGATCCTGCCGGTGCTCAACGGCTTGTCCCATCTCGACGCGCTGGACGCCAGGTTCGGCGCGGAGCGGGTGCTCGGCGGCTGCTGCGCCATCGCGGCGACCCTCGCGCCGGACGGGGCGATCCGGCACATGAGCGAGCTGTGCAGCATCACCTACGGTGAGCGGGACGGGTCGCGCTCGGCCCGGATCGAGGCGATCGACGACCTGATGCGCGGCCTGAAGTTCCAGGCCCGGCTCAGCGACGTGATCCTGCTGGAGATGTGGGAGAAGTGGGTGTTCCTCGCGAGCCTCGCGGGCGCGACCACGCTGATGCGTGCCGCCGTCGGCGACATCGTATCGGCGCCCGGCGGCGCGGCCTTGATCGCCGCCCTCCACACCGAATGCACCGCGGTCGCGGCGGCGAGCGGGTTCGCGCCGCGCGGCGTCGTCGCCGAGCGGGCGCGGGCGCAGCTCACGGCCGAGGGCTCGACCTTCACCGCCTCGATGCTGCGCGACATCGAGAATGGCGGACGGATCGAGGCTGACCACGTGATCGGCGACCTGATCGCCCGTGCTGGCCAGCTCGCCCCGGAGGCAACGTTCCCGGTGCTGGAGCAGGTCTATGCCGGGCTCAAGGCCTACGAGGCTCGGCGGGCGCGGGAAGCGGCCTGAGGCGCGTCACGCACAGGTCCGGTTCTTAGCGACGACAATCCCAATAGATCCCCTCATCCTGAGGCGCGAGCGCAGCGAGCCTCGAAGGAGCCCTCCAGGGATCGCGTGGCTGGCTGGAGGCCTCCTTCGAGGGCGACGCTGCGCGCCGCCACCTCAGGATGAGGGCTTTGGGGGGATCAGCGTGTGTCCGGCGCCTCGATGCTCAATAACGACCGGGCGGCGGCGGGGGCGGGTTGCCGTATTCGAGCTGCGTCTTGGCATCCACCGGCCGGCGCGGCGGCGGGGTGAGATCGGGGGCGGCGGCCGGGGCGCTCGCGCAGGCGGCGAGGGTGGCGGCGACGAGGCCGGCAAGGATGCCGGAAAGCGTGACGCGGACGACAGAAGACATGAGCTGAGGCACTCCCGGCCATGCCCCCTTGGCGGAACGCACTGGTCCGCGACGGGAGGATGCCATACGACACGGGCCAGCCCCTGTCGCGGGACCGCCCACGATCCGGTCTGAACCGGGATCGTGCTGGAAGCTCGGCCGTACCGTGGCGGCATCGTGGGGCAAGCGTGGCCGTTTCGCGTCGGCCTCGACCCATTCAAAAGGATCCGGACCCTGACCCCCGCCGCCCGTTGCTCCGCCGCCATCGAAGTCCTGACCGATATCACGGAGCGCCGCCGCCCAGCCGCCGACGCGCTCAAGGATTGGGGCCTCGCCCACCGCTTCGCCGGCTCCGGCGACCGGGCCGGGATCGCCAGCCTGGTCTACGACGCCCTGCGTCGGCGGGCATCAGCCGCCTGGATCATGGGCTCCGAGGCGCCGCGCGCCGTGCTGATCGGCTCTCTGCGGCTGCAGCAGGGGCTCGCTGCAGCTTCCGTGGCGTCGCTGTTCTCGGGCGAGCGCTTCGCCCCCGAGCCGCTGAACGACGACGAGCGCGCGCGTCTCGAATCCGGGACGCTGGAGGAGGCCCCGCCCGAGGTGGCGGGCGATGCCCCGGCCTTCGTGCTGCCCGAGCTTCAGGCCGCTCTCGGCGACGACCTGATTCCCGAACTGAAGGCGCTCGCCCGGCGCGCGCCCCTCGACATCCGGGTCAACGCCCTGCGCGGCAGCCGCGACGACCTGATGCCGGCGCTGGAAGCCCACGGGGCCGCCCCGACACCCCATGCCCCCCTGGGCGTCCGGATCCCGATCGGCGCAGACGGCCGCGGCCCGGCGCTCCATGTCGAGGCCGAGTTCCTGGACGGCTGGTACGAGATCCAGGACGAGGGCTCGCAGCTCGCCGCCCTGCTGGCCGACCCGCAGCCGGGTGAGACCATCGTCGATCTCTGCGCCGGCGGCGGCGGCAAGGCCCTGGCACTGGCCTCCCAGACCAAGAACGGCGCCCGCCTGATCGCCACCGACGGCGATCCGCGCCGGCTCGCGCCGATCCACGAGCGCCTGCGCCGGTCTGGTGCCGAGGTCGAGGTGCGTACCCCGCGCAGCGGCAAGGCCCGGGCCGACGTGCTGGAGGATCTCGACGGCACGATCGACCGGGTGCTGGTCGATGCGCCCTGCACCGGCTCGGGGACCTGGCGGCGCAACCCGGACGCCAAGTGGCGCCTGCGCCCCGGCAGCCTCGCGCTCCGCATCGCCGAGCAGAGCCAGGTGCTCGACCGGGCGGCCAAGCTGGTCCGGCCGGGCGGGCGGATCGTCTACATCACCTGCTCGCTGCTGCCCGCGGAAAACGATGCTGCCGTGGCCGGCCTGCTGTCGCGCTGGCGCGGGCGCTTCGACGCCGTCCCGGCCGAGACCGTGCTGGCGGCCGGACCGCCGAGCCTGGCAGCCGCCGTGCGCCAGACCGCCCACGGCCTGCAGATGACCCCGCTGCGGACCGGGACCGACGGATTCTACGTCTCCGTGATCACCCGGCGCAGCTGAGACGGCGCCGCTCCGGAACCACGCCCCCGTCCCGCGACGTTGGGCGAGGGATGTGTCAGGAGATCGTCATGCCCGAACCCGTCCCCTGCGCCGTCCGGACCCGGTCCTGAGCGACGCCCGGGGTCGGTTCATGCACCTCGACCGTCGTCTCCTGCTCGCAGGCTTGAGCACCGTTCTCGGCCTGCGCGCGGCCAAGTCCCAAGACAAACCCCCGGAGCCGGCGCCGCATGAGGCGATCCGTGCCCTGCCGCGTTCCCTGCCCGGGGCCGATCTCCAGGTGATCGACCTGTGGCCCGGCGAGCCGCCGGGGGGCGGCACCGGGCCCGATTCGGACGGCTACCGCTACGTCGAGGGTGTTTCCGGCGACATCACCCGGGTGGCAAAACCCTGTCTGCTGGCGATGCGGCCGGCCAATCCCAACGGCGCGGCGATCATCGTGGCGGCCGGCGGCGGCTACCAGTTCATCGCGCTGGGCAACGAGGGCGTGCCGGTCGGGCGCGTCCTGAACGCGGCGGGCATCACGGTCTTCCTGCTGGTCTACCGCCTGCCTGCGGAGGGCTGGGGGGCGGGGCCGGATGCACCGCGCCAGGACGCGCAGCGGGCGCTGCGGCTGGTTCGGGCGCGGGGCGCGGAATACGGTATCGATCCGGCCCGGGTCGGCGTGCTCGGCTTCTCCGCGGGCGGTCACCTGATGGGCGAGACCGCGGTCGGCACCGCCAACGATCTCTACGCTCCGGTGGACGAGGCCGACGCACAGCCGGTACGGCCGATCCTGGCCGGGCTGATCTACCCGGTGATCACCATGCGCAAGCCGTTCGACCGGACCGCCACGCGGCGGATCCTGGTGGGCGACGAGGTCACCCCGTTCGAGATGAAGACCTACTCGGTGGACCTCCAGGTCGGGCCGGAGACGCCCCCGACCTTCCTGGTCCAGGCGCTCGACGATCCGGTGGCGGTAGCCGACCATCCGCTGCTGATGTTCTCGGCGCTCCGCAAGGCGCGGGTCCCGGCGGAGTTGCACCTGTTCGAGCGCGGCGGCCATGGATTCGGGCTGGGTGCCCCCGGAACGCCGGCCGCCGCCTGGCCGGGCCTGTTCCTGGCTTGGATCCGGCTGCACGGGTTCCTGCGGCCGTAGCCGCGCGATCAGTCCTCGCGCAGCCGGTGGAGCTTCGCGACCTTCGGGCGGCTGGTGCGGAACTGGCCGCGCTCCACCGCCACGAACACCACGATGGCGATGGCGATGATGCTCAGCCACCAGATCGCCGTAAGACCGACGCCGAGGCAGGCCACCGTGAAGGCGGCGGCGAAGCAGCCCATCGCCCCCGGGATCAGGGCCGGGATGTCCCGGCCGCCCCGGCGGATCGAGGCGTAGAGCGCGAAGGCGGCGGCCAGCGCGCCGACGATGCCGAGCTCGTACCAGAACTCGAACAGGGCCGTGGTCGGCGCGTTCAGCGGCAGCATTCCGACGAGGCGCCCGCGGAGCGCCGTCTCAAAGCCGTGGCCGGTGATGAGTCGCACCGGATCGGTGGTCACGACCTTCTGCCAGCTCTTCAAAGATAGCACGGCCGGCGACAGCGGCCCGAGCAGGGCGGCGCCGATCGGACGGGCCAGGAACGGCAGCAGCGGTGCTATCGCCAGGAGCGCCGCCGAGATCGTCGCGGTCAGCATCACGCCGAGCTTGGGCCGATAGCTCGTCACCGCGAAGGCTAGCGCGCCCACCGCCAGCGCGGCGATCTGCGTGGCGTCCGGCTGGACCGTCAACGCCAGGGCGACCAGCAGGGCGAGCCCCAAAGCCTCGCGGTCGCGCCGCCGGGACCGCAGCCAGGCGAGCGCCGGCCAGACCAGCAGGATCAGCAGGATCAGGCCGCGGTCGAGCGCCCCGTCATCGTCGATGCCGGGGGGCGCCAAGTGGGCGCCGAACAGCCCGAGCACGATCGCCACGATGGAACCGGCCACGACCCCGAGCGGCAGCAGGTAGAGGTTGGCCGAGCGCATCCGGTCGGGGAGGGCGAAGTAGCCGAGCAAAGCCAGCCCGATCGTCGCCGCGAGGTTGGCCAGCCGCTCCACGGCGGGCCCGAGGAACGGCGTCCAGGTCAGCGACAGCACCGACCACAGCACCACCAGCATGCCGGCCAGGAACGCCGGCGCGGTGAGCAGCCGGGACACGGCCGGGCGCACCGGGCGCTGGCGCCGGTCGATGGCGCTGGCGATGATCAGCAGCACGACGGCGATCGGTGCCAGGATCACGGTGGCCCGGCGGGCGACCTGCGCCAGCACCGGCAGGATCACGAACAGGCCGAAGAAGCCGACGCGCCGCAGCAAGGCGGCGGCATCGAGCGCCGGGTCGATCGTGGTGGGGTTCGACGCGCGCGGCATCTAGCGCCTTCTCCCGGACCGAGGCGGCCGGATCACGTTCGATACGCAAGCCCCGCGCAAGCCGCTGTAGACCCGGGGCAACACTGCGCGCCGATGCGCCGCGGGTTCAGGCGGCCCGCGTGGCCGCCCGGGGGCGTCTGCGGACCAGCCGCAGACCGACATCCGAGAGCACGCGCCAGCCGCCCCAGGCGGCCAGGAACCCGATCAGCCCCGCCGCCAGGCCATCGGCGTTGGTCGGCACCGCCGGGCTGAAATCCTGATAGGCCGCCTGCGCCACCGGCACGTCCGGGTCGCGCAGCATCGCGACGACGCGACCGAGCGGACTCGTGGCCGAGGCCAGGGCCTGTTGCTGGGAACTCAGCCGGGCGAGCCGGGCGATATCGGCCTGGGCGGCCTCGCCGCGCCGGGCCACGAGCTGGTCGGGGTTGGTGCGCAACCGGTCGACCGCGCCGTCGCGGGTGGTGCCGGTGGCCTGCGCGTCGGATTCGAGCACCGCCACCTGCCGGCGCAGCTCGTCGACCGCGCCGCCGAGGCGCTGCGCGTATTGCTGCGCGAATTCGGGAGCCTGGGCGGCGATCACGCCGCCGAGCAGGCCGAGGGCGAGGCCGAAAGTGCGGAACACGCGGAACACGTCAGACCCTCCGATTCGGATACAGGGCGCAACAGAAGAAGCATGGCTGCGGCCAAGGACCAAAAATCAGGCCGGCAGGGTCAGCAGGCCGGCCTGGCCGTCGGCGCAGCCGAACAGCATCCGGTTGCCGCGCGCGTCCCAGGCCAGCGCCGTGATGCCGCTGCCCTGCACGGCGCGCCGCACCAGCAGCTCGGAGGCGTCGGTGAAGCGGACCAGCAGGATGCAGCCATCCTCATAGCCGACCGCCAGGACCGGCGCCTTGGGGTGGAACGCCACCCGCGAGACCCGCGCCGGCCGGACGCCGCATTCCCGCGGCGCCTTGCCGGTGGGGCCTTCCTTGGAGTCGAACGGCCAGACGATCGCCGCCTCGGCGCCGCCGGTGGCGAGCCAATGCCCGTCCGACGACCACGACACCGACCGGACCTTGCCGGGATAGCCCGACATCCGCATGTGGCCGCGGTCCGGCTGGAGGCGCCAGCCGTGCAGGGCGTTCTCCTGCATGGTCGAGACCACGAACCGGCCGTCGGGTGACCATGTGACGTCGATATGCGAGCCCTTCCAGCTCACGACCTCGGCGGGGGTCTCCAGATTCGGAAACCACAGGCTGACGCCGTTGTAGTGGGCGACGCCGAGCCGGTAGCCCTTCGGGGCGAAGACCAGGCCGCGGGCGGTGGACGGGGCCGTGAAGCTCTTCTCCCGGCCCTTGGCGTCCCGGGCCACGACCGCGCGCCCCGCCGACCAGGCGACGGCGCCGTCCGGGTGCAGCGCCAGGGCGTCGATCCAGGCGCCGCCCTTGGCGACGCCGAGTTCCTGGGTCGCGCCCCCGGCCCGGATCTCGACGACGCGGCCGTCGTCACCGCCGGTGACGAGGCGGTCGGGGCTGCCGGCCGCCACCAGGATCCCGCTCTCGGGATGGGCGGCGATGCGCGTGAGATCGTCACCCTGCACCAGGGCGACGGTGCCGTCGCCGAGCGCCAGGGCCGGCGAATCCTTCAGGAACTGCGCCGCGACCACGTGGGCGCCCGCTTCCAGCGCGGCGACGTGGTCGGTGAGGGAGGGATGGCTGACGGACTCGCTCATGGTGACTCGACCTTCTTGATCCGCGGGCCGGCGCGCAGGACCAGCACCGCGGTGATGAGCGCGAGCACCCCCGAGATCGCCGCCGGCGCGACCAGGGCGTAGAGGGCGAACGCTTCGTAGGCCAGCGCCCCCAGGAGGGCGCCCAGCAGCAGGGACAACCAGACCAGCCCGTCGCCGATCCACCCGAACGGGTCACCGGTGCGGGTGAGCGCCCTGGCGATCTTCTGTCCCAGGCTGAACAAGGCCCCGGTGACGAAGGTGGTGCCGGCGCGGAACCCCTGCACCTGCGCCAGCACGGCGTTCTGCGCCCCCATGGCGACGGCCACGAAGAACGCGGCGAGCCCCAGCTCGGGCGAGGCCAGTCCCAAAGCCAGGCCGCCGAGGATCAGCAGCGATTCGTAGGCCAGCACCACCGGGGTGGTCCAGCGGGACGGCACCAGGATCGCCAGGCCGCTGCCCAGCACCGAGCCGGTGAGGAAAGCCGCGATCAGGATCGCCGGCAGCACCATGCGGGAGAACTGGGCTTCGGCGCCGAACACCGCGAGCTGGGTGGTGTTGCCGCTCATGAACGAGGTGTAGAGCCCGCCCAGCCGCACGAAGCCGAGCGCATCGACGTAGCCGGCGAGCCCCGTGAGAAGCAGGCCGGTGCCCAGCTGCCAGGACCGGTTCACGAATCCGCCCTCCGGCCGCATTCCGGTAACGCACCGTTAACCATTCCGGACGCTCCGTTCACCGGCAGCGGGGTGGGGTTAACGGCCCGTGCACCAAGTCGGAGCAATTCGATGCAATCACCGCGAACGCCGGAGCGCAGGGGCCCGTTGCTCCTTCGATCCGGCGCGGGGCTACCGCGCCCCCGCCGGGTGAGTGGGAGTTGCGTCATGATGCCGTTCGCCGCCGCCTTCGCCTGCCCGTCCATGCCCGCCCTGGACTCGGCCGCCCCGACCATCCTCGTGGTCGAGGACGAGCCGACCGTCTGCGAGCTGGCCGCCGAGGCGCTTCTCGAAGAGGGTTATCGGGTGCTCACCGCCGCGGATGCCTGGGAGGCCGAGGCGATCCTGGCGCGGGAGAGCGTGGACATGCTCTTCACCGATATCGACCTCGCCCGCAACACGAACGGCCTGGCGCTGGCGCGCCGCGCCCGGAGCGTCTGCCCGGACCTGCCCGTCATCTACACGTCCGGCGGCCGTGCTTGCCTGTCGCCCGCCGACGCCGTCTCCGAATCGGTGTTCGTCCCGAAGCCGTATCGGCCGAGCCAGCTCGTGGCCCTGACCAACGACATGCTGCGCGCCGTGCACCACCACCACCACGCCTGACCCCGGATCTCCAAGGAACCCCGCCATGCGGCGCCCGCTGATCGCCACCGGCCTCGTCCTCGCCCTCACCACCTCCGCCCTGGCGGCCCCGGCCACCTGCGACGTGAAGGGCGCCCAGATCGAGGAGGGGATCGCCGCCAAGACGGAACTGCGCAAGGACGCCAACGAACAGACGGTGCGCGACCTGCGCACGCTGCGCGACGCGGCGATCGTGCTGGAGACCTACAAGTTCCCCGGCGAGTGCGAGGTGCTGCTCGGCATCGCCAAATCGCTGCTCGCCAACCCCGACAAGACGATCGTGCAGGGCGGCAACACCGACGAGGACGAGGCGGAGAGCCTGGTCGAGGCGCGCGAGCCGAAGGCGAAGACGCCGGCAGACGAGAAGGCACCGGCCGGGAAGACGCCGGCGCCCAAGGCGAATTGAGGCGTGGGGGCAAGCTCGCGCAGCCAGGATCGACGTTTTTCCCGACATCCCACCTCATCCTGAGGTGCGCGCGCAGCAAGCCTCGAAGGAGCCCTCCAGCCAGGCGCGCGATCCCTGGAGGGCTCCTTCGAGGCCCAGCGATCTGCGATCGCCGGGCACCTCAGGATGAGGTCGCGGGTCGGAGTTCTTTAATTGGATGAATTCGTGGCGGCAGGTCGTCCTGCCGCGACCGTCACCCGCCCGAACGCAGCCCTACCGCTCCTCTCCCGCGCTCGCCCCGAGCTTCGCCCGCGCCAGCGCCCGCCCTAGCTTGGCGGCGATCCGTTCGCGCAGGATGTCGGCCATCTCGATATCGACCAGCCGCCAGCTCAGGCCCCTAAGACGCAGGCGGATTCGGGTGCGCTCGGACCGGGGAGCCTCGGGCGGGATCGGGATCACGACGGCCCGGAAGCCGCGCATTTCCAGCGCGGCGTAATAGGGCAGGAGCCGACCGACGCTGCGGATCGCCAGGCCCTCGGCCTTGAGGTCGGCGGGGCGCTCGATGTCGAGCTTGTCGGGCCAGCCGTTGTCGAGGAGGTCCATCACCGTCTCGGGCGTGACCAGGGTCTCGGCCAGCGCCAGAGCCAGTCCGTAGGCCACATCGTTGAGGCGCTGCCGGTCGCGGGGTTCGAGGTCCAGGTCGGTGTCGGAGGCGGAGCGCACCGCTCCGGTGATCTGGCGGACCAGGGACAACCGCAGCGTCCGGAAATTCACGTGGCTCTCGATATAGGCCACGTCGTGCCGGCGCACCGCCTGCGCCAGATCGTAGAGCGACCAGAGCGGGCTCACCGTAAAGGCGAGCCATGCCAGAGCGAGCGCGAGCGGGATCGCGAGCCAGCGCACCACCCTACGATCCCGTCCGAGCCATCACGGCCGCGAAGCCCAGGTTTCGAGCCCCGCGAAGGCTGCCACAACGCCTTCGTAGACCGGGCGTTTGAACGGCACGATCAAGTCCGGAAGCTCGGCGAAGCGCGCCCAGCGCCAGGCGTCGAACTCGGCCTTGTGGGCGCCGCCGCCGGGGCTCAGCACGTCGATCAGATCCTCGCTGCCGAGGAAGCCGTAGGCGAACCATTTCTGGGTCTGGCCGCGATAGCGTCCCTTCCAGGCCTGCTTCGCCACCGCCGGGGGCAGGTTGTAGGTCAGCCACTCCGGAATTTCGCCGAGCGGGCGGACCGCGTCCGGCGGCACGTTGGTCTCCTCGTAGAGTTCGCGCAGCGCCGCTACCGACGGATCCTCTCCGGGATCGATGCCGCCCTGCGGCATCTGCCACATATACGGTCCGGCGACGTGCTCCGGGCCGGCATCCTTGGTCCGGCGCCCGACGAAGACGCCCCCCGAGGGCGCGATCAGCGCGACGCCCACGCAGGGGCGGTAGGGCAGCGCGGCGCCCGAGTCGGAATCTGTGGTCATCGCGGGCGACCATAGGTCAGGGGCAAGTCGCGCGGCAACGGCGCCGGCCTCGGAAAGCGCGCGCTCAATTGGCCGTGCTAACCCGCTTCTCCACGGACCCGCGCAGGGCGACGCTCGCCGGGACCAGGCGGATGCCGCGGGTGTCGAGATCCTTGGCCCAGCGGGCGATCCGGTCGACGCTGAGCGCCGCGCCGCCGGCCGAGACCAGGGCGAAGCCGGTGGCGCGGGCCTTCGCCTCCGCTTGAGCCAGCGCGGAGTCGATGGCGTCGGCGCGGGGCACGGCGTCGAGGACGATCTCAGCCCGGGCGACCGGGGTGCGGGTCTTGTTGGTCAACGCCGGTTTCGGGCCGGTGCCGTCGTCAAGGTAGCCGAGGCCGCGGGCGCCGATCTCGCGCAGGACCGGCTCGAAGGCCGGGTCAGCCATCATCTTGGCGCCCATGAAGTTCGCCACGCCGACATAGCCCGGGAAGCGGGCGAGCGACCAGGCGAGGCGGTCGGCATTCTCCAGGCCCTTCAGGGCGGTGAGCAGGGTCTGCGGGCCGGGATCGCTGTCGGGATAATCGAAGGGCTCCATCGGCAGCTGGAGGAAGACCTCGTGGCCGGCGTCGCGGGCGCGGGCGGCCGAGCGCTCGGCCTCGGCGCCATAGGGCAGGAAGGCGAGGCTCACGGCCTGGGGAAGGCGCACGGTCGCGCCGGCGGTAGCGGCCTGGCCGACGCCGAGGCCGGTGACCAGGATCGCGATCCGGGGGCCGGTGCCGGGCTCCTCGGCCCGGGCGTAGACGTCGAGGGGGCGGACCCGGCCTTCGCCGAGCTTCGGCATCGTGCCGTGGCGGCCCTGCTCGCTGATGCGCGGGTCCGGCGCGGGGCTGAGCCGGGGCATGTTGGCCGGCGGCACGCGGATCACGACGGCCTCGCTCGGGCCCGAACCCGGCGGCCGCACCACCGTCACGCCGGAGGCGGTCTCGATCTCCTCGGCGCTGCGCTGCTGCGCCCCGCCCGCGTTGACCACCACCGTGCCCTGCGGTTCCGGGATGGCCGCCACCGGGGCGGGAGCGGGCCGCGACGGGGGCTCGCGCATCGTGATCGCGACTTCCACGCGCGGCTCGCCGCCCTGGGGGTCGCCCAGCGCCAGCACGAGCCCGCAGGCCGCCAGCAACCCGCCGGCGATCACGCCCGCGGCCACCTTCGGCTGGCGCAGCGGCGCGACGAGGCGCCCGAACCGGCCCAGGGGCTGCTCCGGCGCCTGCGCCTCCGGCACCCCGAGGGGGCGCGTGAGGATATCGTCGGTGGGTTCGGTCAAGCGGCACTCGATGCGGAGTCGCGTCCCACGCCCGATAGCAGCGGCGCGAATCCTGGCGATCATTGCCGGCCGGTATGGTTAATCTTCCGCTAACGTCTCGCACCGGCACAAAAAAGCCCCGCCCGGCAGCCTTGCCGGACGGGGTTCTTCGGGGACTTGGATCGTCGATAAAAAATTAGTTCGGCACGCTCGGCTTCTGCGGCGCCTGGGTGCCGTTGGCGGCGCCCTTCTGGATGCCGTGCAGGAAATCGATGGCCGAGAGAAGCTGCTTGTCCTTGGCCGGGTCCGGCGGGATGTAGGCGGAGGACCCGCCGCGCTCGTCGGTATCCTTCTGCTTCAGGTGGCCCTTCAGGCCGGCCTCGCCCTTGGTCTCGTCCTTGCCCTTCAGCTCGTCGGGCACGTCCTGCAGCACCTCGATATCCGGCTCGATGCCCTTCGCCTGGATCGAGCGGCCCGAGGGCGTGTAGTAGCGCGCCGTGGTCAGCCGCAGGGCGCCGGAGCCGCCGAGCGGGATGATCGACTGCACGGAGCCCTTGCCGAAGGAGCGGGTGCCCATGATGGTCGCGCGCTTGTGATCCTGCAGGGCGCCGGCCACGATCTCGGAAGCCGAGGCCGAGCCGCCGTTGACTAGCACCACCACCGGCTTGCCCTTGGTCAGGTCGCCGGCCTTGGCCGAGAACCGCTGGGTCTCGTCCGGGTTGCGGCCGCGGGTGGAGACGATCTCGCCCCGGTCGAGGAAGCCGTCGGAGACCATCACGGCCTGGTCGAGCAGGCCGCCCGGGTTGTTGCGCAGATCGACCACGTAGCCCTTCAGCTTGTCGGCGCCGATCTCGCCCGACAGCTTGTCGATGGCGGCGCGCATGCCGTCGAAGGTCTGCTCGTTGAACTGGGTCAGGCGGATATAGGCGACGTCGCCGCCCTCGACCTTCGAGCGCACCGGCTTGATCTTGATCACGTCGCGGGTGAGCGTGACGTCCAGCGGCTCCTTGGCCTCCTTGCGGGAGATCTTGAGCTTCACGGCCGAGTTCACCGGGCCGCGCATCTTGTCGACCGCCTGGTTCAGGGTCAGGCCCTGGACCTGGTCGTCGTCGATCTGCGTGATGATGTCGTTGGCGAGCAGACCCGCCTTGGCGGCCGGCGTGTCGTCGATCGGGGTGACGACCTTGATCAGGCCGTCCTCCATGGTGACCTCGATGCCCAGCCCGCCGAACTCGCCGCGGGTGGTGGTCTGCATGTCACGGAACGCCTTGGCGTCCATGTAGCTCGAATGCGGGTCGAGCGAGGTCAGCATGCCGTTGACGGCGGCCTCGATCATCTTCGACTCGTCCGGCTTCTCGACGTAGTCGGTGCGGACCTTCTCGAACACGTCGCCGAACAGGCTGAGCTGGCGATAGGTCTCGGCCGAGGCGGCCACCGCCCGCGGTCCCGACAGGAAGTCGGTCTGGGTCGCCACCATGGAGGTGCCGGCACCCAGGAAGGCGCCGAGCATGATCAGGGATGTCTTGCGCATCAGCCGCGAACCTTCTCGCCAAGTATCTTGTCACTGGGGCTCTTCGCCCACCACGGCTCCGGATCGACGGAGCCGCCATCCTTCTTGAACTCGACGTAGAGGGTCGGCTCGCCGTCGGACCCGGGCGGGCCCGCGCTACCCTCGCCCATGCTGCCCACGGGTTCCCCCGCGAGAACGAACTGGCCGACCTCTACGCTAATCTGATCCATCCCCGCCAGCAGAAGATAGTAGCCATCGCCGGCGTTGATGATCAAGAGACGCCCGTAGGACCGGAACGGCCCCGCGAACTGGACCCAACCATCGGCCGGGGAGGAGACCAGCGCCTTCGGCCGCGTCGTGAAGGAGACGCCGCGGGTGGTCCCGCCATTGCCGTCGGGCTGGTTGAAGCCCCGCGCCAGCCGTCCGCTGACCGGCCGCGGCACTTCGCCCCGCGCCTCCGCGAAATGCACTTTCGGGGCCAGACGGGCCGGATCGCGGAAGCCCGCCGCGGCGAAACGCTCCTGCGTCACCCGCGCCTCGCGCTCGGCGGCGGCCTTGGCCTCCTCGGCTGAGCGCTTCGACGCCGCGACTTCGGCCTCGGTGCGGTCGAGCAGATCCTTGAGGGATTTCGCCTGGGCGCCGAGCTCGGCCGCGCGCTTGCGCTCCGCCGTCAGGCCGCTCTCCACATCCGCCTGCCGAGCCCGCCGGGCCGTGACCAGGGCCTGGAGCCGCTGCTGCTCGCGCGCCCAACCGGCGAGGTCGTTGGACAGCCCCTCCTTGTCCTGGGCGATCAGGCCGCGCAGGCGGATCATCTCGGCGAGGTCGGCGGCCAGGGTGTCGACCTCGCCGCGCAGCTCGGGCACCACGGCGCCGAGCAGCATCGATGTGCGGATCACCGCCAGAACGTCCTCCGGGCTCACCAGCACGGCAGGCGGCGGCCGGCGGCCCATCCGCTGCAGCGCCGCCAGGATCTCGGCGACGATGCCGCGGCGGGCGTGCAGCGAGCGCCGGATCGCGGCCTCGCTCTCGGTCATCGCCTTCAGGCGCTCTTCCAGGCGGCTCAACCGATCCTCGGTGGCCTGCGCCTGCCGCCCGGCGTCGAGGAGCGCGCTGTCGAGCTTGGCCCGGTCCGAGCCGATCGCCGCGATCTCGCCCTCGAACTGCGCCCGCTGGCCGGCGCTGGCGGCGAGCGCGTCCTGGACCCGCTTCAGATTCTCGGCCCGCCGCTCGCGCTCCTCGGTGGCGCGCTGGATTTTTTCGGCCTCGGCATTGGGGGCCGGGTCCTCGGCGCGCGACGGCCCGGCCGCGCAGGCCAGCGCGATCAGCACGAGCGCGCGGAGGGTTGAACGCTGGAGGGCAACACGGGCGAGGCTACCGAACCGCACGACGCCTCAGCCCGGCTCGCCGCGGTGATACGGGTGGCCGGCCAGGATGGTCAGGCTGCGATAGATCTGTTCGAGGGCGAGCACGCGCACGAGTCCGTGGGGCAGGGTGGCGGCCCCGAAGGACAGGATCAGCTCCGCCTTCGTCCGAATTGAGGCGTCGAGGCCGTCCGGGCCGCCGATCGCCACCATCAGCGCCGGCCGACCGGCGTCGCGCCAGCCGGCGACCCGCTCGGCCAGAGCCTCGCTGGCGATGTCCGAGCGCCCGCGCTCGTCATAGGCCACCAGCACCCCACCGGGCGGCAGATGCGCGAGCAGAGCGGAGGCCTCCTCGGCGCAGCGGTCCGGCGCCCGGCGGGCTCGGGACTCCACGATCTCGACGCTGTCGCAAGCGGGAAAGCCGAGGCCACGGCCGAGCTGCGCCGCCCGGTCGCGGTATCGTGACGCGAGCTCACGCTCCGGGCCGGCCTTCAACCGGCCGATGGCTGCCAGGACGAGGCGCACGGGGGAGGGGTCTCTTGCTGTGCCGGGAATGGGCGCTTGTGCCTGTCCCACCCATCCCCCTCATCCTGAGGTGCCCGCGTCAGCGGGCCTCGAAGGAGCCCTCCAGGGACCGCTGTGGCTTCTGGAGCCCTCCTTCGAGGCTGCTGCGCAGCACCTCAGGATGAGGGGGATGGGTGGGACAGATGTTGCCTCACCGTCATTGCGAGCGCAGCGAAGCAACCCAGGGCAGCGCGCGATCGCCGAAGGTGGCGAGCTGGGTGGTTTCGCTGCGCTCGCAATGAGGGCGTGGGTCGGCGGACCGCTAATCCGCCGCCAGGCCGACCGGGCGGTCCGCGCCCCACATCTTCTCGAGATTGTAGAAGCCGCGCACTTCCGGGCGGAAGATGTGGACGAGCACGTCGCCGGCGTCGATCAACACCCAGTCGCAGGCCGGCATGCCCTCGACCCGGGCGTTGCCGTAGCCACGACTCTTCATCTCCTGGATGAACTTGTCGGCGATCGAACCGACATGGCGCTGCGATCGGCCGGACGCGATGATCATCGTGTCGGCGAGCGAGGTCTTGCCCGCGAGGTCGATCGCGATCGTCTCCTCGGCCTTCATCTCGTCGAGGCAGAACAGGGCGAGCGCCTTCAGGTCGTCCGAGCGCGCCATCCCAGGCTCTTCCGGGACGGGGGCATGGGTGCGGATGGTCTCCGTGCGAATGGTCTCGGGCAGCGTCCTGATTCCTCGTGTTGTCGCGCCGCCCTCTCGGGGCGCGCCGACCGGTATGAAATTGGCTGTATCGTGCGGCGATTGCAACTGCGTCGCGTGCGAAGGGGCTCAGGCACCCCGCTGTCCGTTGCGGATCTCGGTGGAGGACAGGGGCGATCGGGGGCCGTGGAGGAACACCCAGGCCGGCGGCGGACGGGTCGGCAGGGTATGGGCCGCGTCCTCCGGGACCCGGGCTCCCGCGAGCCGATGGGCGGCCCGGGCGCTGAGCGGCGTCATGGTGAAGCCCGGCCGGTCCATGATCGCGATCGGCACCAATTGGGCGATCTCGGCGAATCCCTTCCAGCGGTGGAAATTGCCCAGCGAATCCGCCCCCATGATCCAGACGAACTGCACCCCGGGGCAGCGGCGGGTCAGGTAGTGCAGGGTCTGGATCGTGAAGCGCACGCCCAACGCCGCCTCGATCCCGGTCACCGCGATGCGCGGGTGCCGGGCGATCTCCCGGGCCTGGGCGCAACGCGCCTCCACGGAAGGCAGGGCGATCCGGCTCTTGAGCGGGTTGCCGGGGCTCACCAGCCACCACACCCGGTCGAGCCCGAGCCGCCGCAGGGCGGTCACGGTGACGTGGCGGTGGCCGTGATGGGCGGGGTTGAAGGACCCGCCGTAGAGGCCGATCCGCATGCCGGGGGCGCTCGGCGGCAGGGTCAGCCGCACGCCGAGACTTCGCGTGGGATCACGGACGGATCTGGCCGCTGCCGTGGACGCGGTACTTGAACGTGGTCAGCTGCTCGACGCCCACCGGGCCGCGGGCATGCATGCGCCCGGTGGCGATGCCGATCTCGGCGCCGAAGCCGAACTCGCCGCCATCGGCGAACTGGGTCGAGGCGTTGTGAGTGACGATCGCCGAATCGACTTCCGCGAGGAAGCGGGTCGCCTCGGCGCGGTCCCCCGTGATGATCGCGTCGGTGTGGTGCGAGCCGTAGGTCTCGATATGCTCGATCGCCGCCTCGATCCCGTCGACCACGCGCACCGCGATGATCGCGTCGAGATATTCGGTGTGCCAGTCGTCCTCGGAGACCGGCGTCACCCGGGGATCGACCGCCTGGGTCTCGGCATCGCCGCGCACGGCGCAGCCGACATCGAGCAGGGTGCGGACCAGGGGCGCCAGATGGGTCGCCGCGCAGGCACGGTCGACCAGCAGGGTCTCGGCGGCGCCGCAGACGCTGGTCCGGCGCATCTTGCTGTTGAGCAGCACGGCGAGCGCCATGTCGAGATCGGCGGCAGCCGCCACGTAGACGTGGTTGACGCCGTCGAGATGGGCGAAGACCGGGACCCGCGCCTCGGCCTGGACACGCTCGACCAAGCCGCGCCCGCCCCGGGGCACGATCACGTCGATGCAGCCCTCGAGTCCGCCGAGCATCAGCCCGACCGCGGCGCGGTCCCGGGTCGGCACCAGCTGGATCGCGTCGGCGGGCAGGCCGGCCTCAGCCAGGCCCTCGCTCATCGCCTTGGCGATGGCCAGGGCGCTGCGGTGGCTGTCCGAGCCGGCGCGCAGGATCGCGGCGTTGCCGGCCTTGAGGCAGAGCGCGCCGGCATCGGCGGTGACGTTCGGACGGCTCTCGAAGATGACGCCGATGACGCCGAGCGGCACGGCGATGCGCTCGATCAGCAGGCCGTTCGGCCGCTCGATCGCGGCGAGCTGGCGCCCGACCGGATCGGCCAGCGCGCCGACCTTCTCGACGGAGTCGGCGATTCCCGCGAGGCGGCCGGCATCGAGAGCGAGCCGATCGATCAGCGCGGCGCTCTGGCCGGCCTGGCGGGCGGCGGCGACGTCCCGGGCGTTCTCCCGCAGGATCTCTTCCGCATTGGCCCGCAGGCGCTCGGCGATCAGGCGGAGCGCCCGGTCCTTGGTCTGGGCCGAGGCGAGCGCCATGCGCCGGCCGGCGACGCGCGCCCGCCGGCCGATCGCCGCCATCATTTCCGGCAGGGCATCGGCCTCGGCGAGATCGGATCTCAGGTTCAGGACGGGCACGGTGGCGTCCTCGGTGTTCGAGGGCCGCTGGAACCGGCCCGACAGGGGGTGAGGCCGTATTTGCACATCGGGCGACGGGCCTACAAGTGTGCTGTACCGCCGAACGTGACAGAGATCGTCCGATTCACGATTGGACAATAATCGATCAGAATCAGTCTAGTCTAAAACAATGCCAGATCATCCCGATGCACCATCCAGGCGCGGCCCGGATAGTTGAGCAGTTCGGGGATGCGGGCGCTCGGATGGCCGATGATCAGCGCGGCCTCGGCATTGTCATAGGCGACGAGGCCCCGGCCGAGCACGCGCCCGTCGGGATCGCGGATCATCACGGCGTCGCCCCGGGAGAAGCTGCCCTCGATCGCCCGGACGCCCACGGGCAGCAGGCTGGCGCCGCCGAGCAGGGCCTTGGCGGCGCCGGCATCGATGGTCAGCGTCCCGCGCGGCTCCAGGGAACCGGCGATCCAGGTCTTGCGCGCCGCGGTGGGCGTCGAGCCTGACAGGAACCAGGTGCAGCGTGCGCCCTCGCGCACCGCCTTCAGGGGGTTCTTGCCCCGCCCGTCGGCGATGACGAGATGCGTGCCCCCGGAGGCCGCGATCTTGGCCGCCTCGACCTTGGTGCGCATGCCGCCCCGGGACAGTTCCGAGGCCGGCCCGCCGGCCATCGCCTCGATCTCCGGGGTGATGCGCTCCACCACCGGCAGGTGGCGCGCCTCCGGGTCCGACTGGGGCGGTGCGGTATAGAGCCCGTCGATATCCGAGAACAGCACCAGCACGTCGGCATCGATCATGGTGGCGACCCGGGCGGCCAGCCGGTCGTTGTCGCCGTAGCGGATCTCGGAGGTCGCCACCGTGTCGTTCTCGTTGACCACCGGGACGGCGCGCATCTCCAGGAGCTTCAGCACGGTGGCCCGGGCGTTGAGGTAGCGGCGGCGCTCCTCGGTGTCTTGCGGGGTCACCAGGATCTGGCCCGCCACGATGCCGTGATGCCCGAGCGCCTCGGCCCAGTGCCGGGCCAGGGTGATCTGGCCGACCGAGGCCGCGCCCTGGCTCTCCTCCAGCCGCAGGATCCCGGGCGGCAGGCCCAGCACCGTCCGCCCCAGCGCGATGCTGCCCGAGGACACGACCAGCACGTCGACGCCCCGGCTATGCAACTCAGCGATGTCCTCGGCCAGGGCCGCCAACCAGGCATGGCGCAGGCGGCCGGCATTGCGATCGACCAGCAGGGCCGATCCGACCTTGATGACGACGCGGCGGAATTCTTCGAGGGCCGGGATCATACTTCTTCGCAGAGATGAGGCATCGGGTGCGGTTTGGACGAAGTCCGCGCGAATGAACAGCGGCGGTTCTGCGAAGGCCCCAGCCGGCCAGCGTGGACAATCTCAAGGCGACGGACTGTAAGCCGGCACGAGATCGGTGTGGATAAAGTCGTTGCCTTTGAAGAGAAGCGGCACCGCATGGACCTTGGCGACGGCGTAGGACAAGCAATCGCCGAAGTTCAGGTAGGCGATGTGCCCCTGGCCCTTCCCATAGCGGTTGAAAGCGTCGGCGGCGGCTCGAAAAGCGTCCAGGCCAAAATCCACGGTTCGTATGCTCGGCGTGGCAATGAGACGATCGAGGAATACATCGGCGAATGCTGGCATCAGCGAGCCGAGCACCATTCGTGTCTCTAGAAGCGTCGGAGTTCCAACGATCGCCCGATGCCGCACGATCAACGCGTCAAAGATCCGCCCCTCAGGCTCATCAAGCGCGATTGCAACGAGGGCGGAACTGTCCAGCGCAATCATGCCGGCAGGCCGTTCCAGTCGTAGAGCCATCCGTGATCGTTGAAGGCTCCGGGAACGATATGCTGGCGGGCCTCGGCCACCAGGGCGCGGATCGCGTCGAGTTCGACCTGTTGCCCGCGTTCGAGGCCGCTTCCCGGCGCTATACGGCGGTCGAGATCGTGCAGCGCTTTCGCGACCGCCTCATCCAGGGAAGTCCCGAGCCGTCCGGCGATGTCGCGGGCCAGCTCGAAATCCTCGTCGCGAATCGTCACCTGCTGCGTCATCGGGATCTCTCCGAGACCAGACTAACCGGTGGGAACCGCCCCGTCACTCACGGCTGCCAAGCCTCCGCCGGCCGGGCATTCGCCTCCTCAGCCATGCGCGCATCGATCTCGGTCCGGATCGCCCGCAGCGCTTCCGGGACACCCTTGCGGCTGGCCGAGGACAGGACCAAAGGCGCCCGGCCGGCGGCGCGCTTCAGCTTGGCGACCTGGCTCTTCAAGGTCTCGGCATCCAGCGCGTCGGCCTTCGAGAGCGCCACGATCTCGGGCTTGTCGGCGAGGCCGTTGCCGTAGGCCTCGATCTCGCCGCGGACCAGCTTGTAAGTCTTGCCGGCATGCTCGGTGGTGCCGTCGACGAGGTGCAGCAGCACCCGGCAGCGCTCGACATGGGCCAAAAACTTGTCGCCCAAGCCGATGCCCTCGTGGGCGCCCTCGATCAGGCCGGGAATGTCGGCGAGCACGAATTCGCGGTTGTCCGAGCGGACCACGCCCAGGCCCGGATGCAGGGTCGTGAAGGGGTAGTCGGCGATCTTCGGCTTGGCCGCCGTGACGCTCGCCAGGAAGGTCGACTTGCCGGCATTCGGCAGACCGACCAGGCCGGCATCGGCGATCAGCTTGAGGCGCAGCCAGATCCACATCTCCTGGCCTTCCAGGCCCGGATTGGCGTGCTTCGGGGCGCGGTTGGTCGAGGTGGTGAAGTAGGCGTTGCCGAAGCCGCCATTGCCGCCCTTGGCCAGCCGGATTCTCTGGCCGACCTCGGTGAGATCGGCGACCAGCGTCTCGCCGTCCTCGGCGAGGATCTGCGTGCCGGCCGGCACCTTCAGCACCACGTCGGCGCCGTTGGCTCCGTGGCAGTTCGAGCCCATGCCGTGCTCGCCCTTCTTGGCCTTGAAGTGCTGCTGGTAGCGATAGTCGATCAGGGTGTTGAGGCCCTCGACGCACTCGACCCAGACATCGCCGCCGCGGCCGCCATCGCCGCCGTTCGGGCCGCCGAACTCGATGAACTTCTCGCGCCGGAACGCGACGCAGCCGGGACCGCCGTCGCCGGAGCGGACATAGACTTTGGCTTCATCGAGGAATTTCACGGTGCATCTCGTCGCTGTTTGGCCTCGGCAACCGGGGAGTCGTCGAAGGATATAGGGAGTGCGCCGGACAGTTCGACGCGGTGCCCGGCCTCTCCGTCCGGAGAGGCCAGATCGCCTTGCTTCAGGACGCCGCCGCGAGGTCCGCCGTGGGGTCGAATGCGCCCGCATGGTCCGCCCAGTCGCCCCGGTCCAGGCCGAACAGATCGACCTCGCGGTCGCCGCCGCGGGCCGGGCAGGCGCGCGCTCCGCGCCCGGTCACCCGGAATCCAACCTTCTCCAGAACACGCCGGGAGGCCGGGTTCGCCGGCAGCGCCGAGGCTTCGAGCCGCCCCCCGCCCGCATAGGCGAAATAGGCATGGACCAGGGCCCGCGCCGCCTCGCCCATCAGCCCGTTGCCCCACCAGGGCTGGCCGAGCCAGTAACCGAGATGCGGCGCCCCGCCGCCACCCGAGATCCCGACGAGGCCGATCAGGTTTGCCGGAGCCTGACGCTCGGCGAGCGCCAGGGTCAGGCCGGTGCCGGCGCTGTTGGCCCCACGCGTCGTGAGCAGGAACGCATCGACGGTGTGCCGGTCGAGCGGGTGCGGGATCCGGGCGGTCATCTCGGCCACCGCCCGCTCGCCAGCGAGTCGGAGGATCGCGTCCTTGTCCTTCGCCGTCGGCCAGCGCAGCCACAGCCGGCGCGTCTCGATCCGGAAAACGTCGTCGCGGGTGAGATCGGGGAACATCGTGCCCTCGCAGGGCGGCGTTCCCGGCTCCGGGGCACCGCCTCAAGACGACGAAGGGGAGGATGGTGCCCCATCCTCCCCGGTGTTCCGTCCGATCCGTCCCGTCAGGGGCTCGGCATCGACGTCTCCGGTCCGGTGTGGGACACCGGGCGGGACGCCAGCTTCGCCGCTCGGGCGCCCGCCTGTTATTCCGCGGCCTGGGCCAGCGGGGTTACGGCCACGAAGGCGCGCCCGCGGCGCGTCTCGAAGCGGACATGGCCCGGTACCAGCGCGAACAGCGTGTGGTCCTTGCCCATGCCGACATTGCTGCCGGGATGCCATTTGGTGCCGCGCTGGCGCACGATGATGTTGCCCGGAATCACGGCTTCCGAGCCGAACTTCTTGACGCCGAGGCGCCGGCCTTCCGAGTCGCGGCCGTTGCGGGACGAGCCGCCTGCTTTCTTGTGTGCCATGGGATCTGCTCCGAATGCGTGTGGGTCGCGCGGATCGCGGGCCTCGCCTGGGGCCCGCGCTCGATCACGCGGAGATGCCGGTGATGCGCACCACGGTGTGGTGCTGGCGGTGACCGCGCTTGCGGCGCGAGTTCTGGCGGCGGCGCTTCTTGAAGGCGATCACCTTCTTGTCGCGGCCGTGGCTCACGATCTCGCCCGTGACGCTGATGCCCGACAGGGTCGGCGCACCGACCTGCGTCGCGCCCGCACCGTCGGCGAACAGGAGGACCTCACCGAAGGTCACGGTTTCACCGGCCTCGCCCGGCAGGGTGGCGATGGTGATGGTGTCGTTGGCGGCGACGCGGTACTGCTTGCCGCCCGTCTTGATGACTGCGAACATCGTTGCTCTCGTGTTCTCGAACGGCCTCCGGGGCGGCTGCCCCTGGACCGGCTTCTTGTTTGAAGTCATTGCACGGGCGGACCCGGACAACGCGAAACGCGCGGACCTCGTCGAGGAGGCCGCGCGCCATGCCGGGTCAGTAGGGGCGGGGTGGCGCCGTGTCAATCCTGAACAGGGTCAGCGGATCGGCGCGCCGGTGGCCAGAATGCCCTTGGCGACGCTGCCCTGGGGGCCGAACGCGGCCAGCGCCTGCGCGCACCACGCCTCCCGCCCGTCGGCGGCGAGCTGCTGCCGAACCTGCGTGGCCCGGGTCCGCAGCTTCTCCTGGAGGATCGCCTCCTGCGCCGCCGCGACCTTGGTGGCGAGCCGCAGGGTGGTCAGCTGCCCGGCCTTCACTTGGATGCCCGGGCAGGCCTGCTCGGCGATGATCGTGGTCGCCGCCGCCTCGGCATAATTGTCGAGCGGGGAGGGCGCGGGCGGCGCAGGCGCTTGCGCGGAGGCCGGACCCGCCAGCACCAGAACCGAGATCAGCCAAGCACCGCGCAACGTTCAGACCTCCATGGCAGCGATCGGCGCGCCGCCCGCGACCGGCTGGACCCTATCGGGCGACCAATCCGGAGCGGGGGCGCAGGGGCCGATGCTGCCTATACCGGTACAAGCGCTCGCGCCATCTCCGAGCCCGTTCGATCGCGCCGCTCAGCCGGGCCGGCTCGCTTGCGCGCGGCTCAGGGGGCCGCCTTGAACTCGCCCTCGATCCGAAGAGATACCTCGTCGCCCAACGCCGGCAGGTAGGCGTTCACGCCGAAATCCGAGCGCTTCACCACAGCGCGCCCGTCGAAGCCGACGGTGTAGCGCTGGTCCACCGGGTGGATGCCGGCCTGGTTGAAGGTGGCGTCGATCGCCAACGGCCGGGTGACGCCGCGCAGGGTCAGGTCACCGGTGATCCGCGCGGTGGTCGGGCTCGTCGGCTCCACGGCGGTGGCCGTGAAGCTGGCGCTCGGAAACTTGGTTGTGTCGAAGAAGTCCGGCGCGGCCAGATGCTCGTTTAGGCGCGCGCTGCCGGTGATGATGCCGGCGAGCGGCACGCTGACCTCCAGGCGGCTCTTCTCCGGTGCCTTCGGGTCGAGGTCGAGCTTGCCGGTCAGGCCGGTGAACTGGCCGTAATAGGTCGAGTAGCCGAGATGGCTCACCGACCACGTGACCTTGCCGTGATCCGGATCGAGGACGTAGGCGCCTGGCCGGACCTGCGTCGGATCCTTGCTCGGCGCCGCCGCAGCCGGATCGTCCGCCGCCCGGGCTGAGCCGAGGCACAGGAGGCCGATCAGGGCGAGTATGGGCGCGCGCATGGTCGTTTCCCCCGCTCGTCCGGCCGACTTCGATCCCCATCAAGCCTTGCCGTGACGGCGCCCCTGATTTCACGAAGTGCCGCCGGGCTCAAGCGCGTCTGGCGGAGGCGCCCGGGCTTCTATAGGCATCGCCCCGACAGCGGACGGGCACAGAATGATCGGCAAGCTCAGGGGCGTGGTGGATTCGTTCGGCGAGGATTTCGTGATCCTCGACGTTTCCGGCGTCGGCTACATCGCGCATTGCTCGGCGCGCACGCTCCAGCGCTTGCCCAAGGTCGGCGAGGCCGCGGAGCTGTCGATCGAGACCTATGTCCGCGAGGACATGATCCGGCTCTACGGCTTCCGCTCCGATGCCGAGCGGGAATGGTTCCGGCTGCTCCAGACCGTGCAGGGCGTGGGCTCGCGGGTGGCGCTGGCGATCCTGTCGGTGCTGGAGCCCGACGCCCTGGCGAGCGCCATCGCCACGGGCGACAAGGGCTCGATCAGCCGGGCGCCCGGCGTCGGGCCGCGGCTGGCGGCGCGGCTGACCGCCGAGCTGAAGGACAAGGCGCCCGCCTTCGCACCGGTGGACCCGGCCCTGATCGCGCTCACCGGGGCCGTCGAGGAGGGCGCCGCGCCGCGCCCGGTCGCCGACGCGATCTCGGCCCTGGTCAATCTCGGCTACCCGCAGGTGCAGGCCGCCGCCGCCATCGCGGCGGCCCTGAAGGGAGCGGAAGAGGGCGCCGAGGCCAAGGTGCTGATTCGGTTGGGACTGCGCGAACTCGCGCGCTGAGGCCGGACAGGCCGACCTGCCGGACGGAATGATCGGACGTGAACGATCCGATCGAGTCCCTGTGATTTGCGCCGTCTTGACCCGGAGCCGGAGCGATGCCATCTCCCCGATGACCAGTAAGGCCTTGAAAAGTCTTCTACTTTTCAGTCGTTCCAATCTGGTGGGTCCGAAATGCCCTGCTCGACACGGTCGGGTTGGGCCCGAGGAAGACGGGTTCTGCAGCGCGCATGATCGTCTGTTCTTGCAACGTCCTCTCCGATGGCGCAGTGCGCAGCTGCCTATCGCCCGGCCCGGGCTGTCCTCGGACCCCGGCGCAGGTCTACGCCTGCCTCGGATGCAGCCCGAAATGCGGGCGCTGCGCCCGCACGATCCGGGAGATCATGCGCAACGCGCTGGGAGACGCCGCGGGCGATCAAGGCAGCCATGAATGCTCGACGGCTTGCGCCAGCGCTTGCAGTTTGGTTTTATTCCAAACTGCGGAGGACGGGATTTCGGCGTGACGCCACGACCCCCCCGCCAGAATAGCTGTTGGGAGTACGGGGGCCATGAAGGGCGACACCAAGGTCATCGAGTACCTGAATCGCGGCCTGAAGAGCGAGCTGACTGCGGTCAGTCAGTACTGGCTGCATTTCCGGATGCTCAATGACTGGGGCTATATCGATCTCGCCAAGTTCTGGCGCAAGGAATCGATCGAGGAGATGAACCACGCGGACCGGTTCATCGACCGGATCCTGTTCCTCGACGGCTTCCCGAACCTGCAGGAGCTGGAGCCGCTGCGAATCGGCCAGACCGTGCAGGAGATCATCGAGTGCGACCTCGCCGCCGAGAACGGCGCGCGCAGCCTCTATCTCGAAGCCGCGCAGTACTGCGAGTCGATCAACGAGCGCGTGTCGAAGAATCTGTTCGAGCAGCTCGCCGAGGACGAGGAAGGCCATATCGACTTCCTCGAGACCCAGCTCGAGCTGATCAAGCAGATCGGCCTGCCGCTCTACGCGCAGAAGCATATCGGCGGCCTCGAGGCGATCGCCCCCGAGAAGGACTGAGCTTATAGCGGGCTTCCGCGTCGGGCTCCTAGTGAGACGATGCGGAAGCCCGCGATCGGAACTATCCCTAACCGACGGTCCGGCCCATTGATGGCGCCCCTGACTTCGGCCAGGCTCGCCGGGGACGGAACGACACAGGAAAACGTGAATGCGGCTCGTAGTGGTCGGCGCGGACGGGCGCATGGGGCGGATGCTGGTGCGGGCGGTGGCCCAGGCCGAGGGCTGCACCCTGGCGGCGGCGATCGAGCGCGAGGGCTCGCCGACCCTCGGGCAGGATGCCGGTGTACTGGCCGGGCTTCCCCCCCTCGACGTGCCGGTGACCGACGACCCGCTGAAGGCCTTCGCCACCGCCGACGGCGTGCTGGACTTCACCGCCCCCACCGCCACCGTGCAATTCGCCGAGCTGGCCGCCCAGGCCCGCATCGTCCACGTGGTCGGGACCACCGGCCTGTCGGAGGACGATCTCGCCAAGCTCAAGGCGGCTTCCTATCACGCGCGCATCGTGCGTTCCGGCAACATGTCGCTCGGCATCAACCTGATGGCCGAGTTGGTGCGCCGGGTCGCCAAGGCGCTGGGCGACGAGTTCGACATCGAGATCGCCGAAATGCACCACCGCTTGAAGGTGGATGCGCCCTCGGGCACCGCCCTGCTCCTCGGCGAGTCCGCCGCGGAGGGACGCGGCGTCGACCTCAAGGACGTGCGGGTCTCGACCCGGGACGGGCATACCGGCGCGCGCCGGCCGGGCGATATCGGCTTCGCCACCCTCCGGGGCGGCTCCGTGGTCGGGGACCACAGCGTGATCTTCGCCGGAGCCGGCGAGACCCTGACCATCAGCCACCACGCCGCCGATCGCGGGCTGTTCGCCGCCGGCGCCGTCAAGGCCGCGCTCTGGGCGCACCCAAAGCCGCCGGGGCTCTATTCGATGGCGGACGTGCTCGGGCTCTAGACTCTCACCTCTAGAATCTCACAAGGGGACCTGATCTGCCGATGGAGCGCCTGCTCGTCCTCGCTCGCCATGGCCAGAGCGAGTGGAACCTCAAGAACCTGTTCACCGGCTGGCGCGACCCCGGGCTCACCGAGCGCGGCGTCGACGAGGCGCGGGCGGCCGGTCGCGCCCTGAAGCGGGCGGGCTACGGGTTCGACATCGCCTTCACCTCCGAGCTGGTCCGGGCGCAGCGCACCTGCGCGCTGATGCTGGAGGAGATGGGTCTCTCGGATCTCCAAGTCGTGCGGTCGCAGGCGCTGAACGAGCGCGATTACGGCGACCTCGCCGGCCTCAACAAGGACGATGCCCGCGCCCGATGGGGCGAGGAGCAGGTCCATCTCTGGCGGCGCTCCTACGATGTGCGGCCGCCCGGCGGCGAGAGCCTCAAGGACACCGCCGCCCGGGTCCTGCCCTACTATATCGAGACGATCCTGCCCCGGGTGATGGCCGGGCAGCGGGTCTTGGTGGCGGCCCACGGCAATTCGCTGCGCTCCCTGGTGATGGTGCTCGACCATCTCGGTCCCGACACGATCGCCGGCCTGGAGATCAAGACCGGCGTGCCGCTGGTCTACCGGCTCGCCGCCGACACCACGGTCGCCTCCAAGGCGATCCTGGCCCGCGACGACGAAGCGGGCCGCTGATTGGCGACCGAACTCGCACCAGGGCTGATCCACCATCCGGGCTTTCTGGATCCGGCGGCCCGCGCCCGGCTCGCCGCCGAGGTGGCCGCCGTGCTCGCGTCCGCGCCGCCCGTCACGCCCTGCATGCCGCGCACCGGAAAACCGTTCTCGGTGCGGATGTCGAATGCCGGGCCGCTCGGCTGGGTGTCCGACCGGAGCGGCTACCGCTACCAGCCAACCCACCCCGAGACCGGCGCTCCATGGCCCGCGATCCCGCGGACCGCCCTGGCCGTCTGGGACGCGCTGGCTGCGTTTCCGGCACCGCCGGAAGCCTGCCTGATCAACCTCTACGCCCCGGACGCCCGGATGAGCCTGCACCAGGATCGCGACGAGGCCGATTTCTCCGCCCCGGTCGTCTCCCTGTCGCTGGGCGCGGCGGCCCTGTTCCGCTACGGCGGCCTGCAGCGCTCCGATCCGACCCGCTCGGTCCGGCTCCATCCCGGCGATGCCCTGGTGATCGGCGGCGCCTCGCGCCTGATCCATCACGGGGTCGACCGCCTCTACCCGGAGAACGACCTGCTCACCGAGAACCCGCTGCCGGGCTTCCTGCCAGCCGGCGGCCGCTGCAACCTGACGCTGCGCCGGGTCAGCGCCGCCCATGCGTGAGCGCTGGCCGGCGGGCCTCCCGATCTCCTGATCCCGCAAGCGCTTGACACCGGCAGCCGGCCGTCGGACCCATCGCACAAGGCGAGGCCGCATGGGCCATGGCCCAAGGAGAACCGGTTTCCGATGCTGGTGCGTAACCTGACGCTGCGTCTCGGGCGGGTTCTGTCCCTGGCCGTCCTGATGGCCGGGCTCGGCTCCGCGGCGCATGCCGCTGAGCCGGTCTATCCGCCGGGCTCCCGCTTCGGATTCGAGCCGCCCGCCGACATGGCGCTGTCGCGGCGCTTCTCGGGCTTTGAGCGCAAGGAGGGCGGTGCCACCGTGTCGGTGGTCGAGCTGCCGCCGAACGCCTTCGCCGAGATGGTCAGCGGCTTCACCGACGCCAACCTGCTGAGCCAGGGTTTTTCCGTGGAGAAGCGCGAGGAGGTCAAGGTCGGCGACAACGAGGGCATGCTCTACACCGGCGAGCAGCCCGCCGATCCCAACGCCTCCGCGCACGCGATCCGCAAGTGGATTCTCGTCGTCGGCACGCCCACCGTCACCGGCCTGATCATCGCCCAGGCACTCCCGGATGCCGAGACCGAGGAGACGATGCGCAAGCTGGTGACCGGCGTCACCCTGCGCCCGGCCCTGACCCTCGACCAGCAGGTCGAGGCGCTGCCGTTCCGGATCGGCAACATGGCGGGCTTCCGCCCGGTGCGGGTGCTGGCCGGCAACTCCGTCCTGCTCACGGCCGGGCCGAAGGACCAGATGCAGAACCTAGAGCAGCCGATCCTGGTCCTGGCCCAGGCGGTCCAGCAACCGCCCACCGCGGAGCAGCGGGACGGCTTCGCCCGGGCGGCCCTGGCCTCGAACCAGACCATGAAGGATTTCATCATCGAGCGGGCGCAGAGCTACCGCTCGAACGGCGTCGATTGGCACGAGATCGTGGCCCGGGCCGTCGACATGCCGACCAACGTCCCCGTGGTTGTCTCGCAAACGATCCGGTTCAATCCGGACGGGTATCTGCGCGCCCTCGGGGTTGTGCGCGAGGATCAGCGCACGGGCGTGCTTGCCAAGTTCCGTGAAGTCGTCGACAGCGTGCAGGTGAAGTAGAGCATCGCCTGGGCCGTCATCGCGAAGGAGACGCAGCGATCAGATACGCGGCGGTCTTACCACCCTCTCCCCCTTATCCCTCCGGCCTATACGGGTTTCGACCATAGCCGTGATCATGCCGTGGGCGCAGAAGGCGCGGGTCCCCTCTCCCGTGCGGGAGAGGGACAGGGTGAGGGATGCGCCTTGTCCGGAAAGACCTGGTCCCTCACCCCAACCCTCTCCCGAACGGGAGAGGGGGCGCGTCGAGACCTGAAAATGCGATTGCGCCTCAAACCTGTGTAAGCCCGTAGCTCCTTATCCCGAGGTGCCCGGCGATCAGAGATCGCTGGGCCTCGAAGGAGAGCTCCAGGGATCGCGAGGCCGGCTGGAGGGCTCCTTCGAGGCTCGCTTCGCTCACACCTCAGGATGAGGTGGTGCGAGGGGAAGTCCCCAAAAAAGCGAAAAGCGCGGACCCCAGGGCCCGCGCTTCTCAACCTCGAAAAGGACGCTCCGCTTAGTATGGGCGGCCGTAGAGCGGCGAAGTCGGGTCGATCCGGTCGACGAAAGACAGGTCGACATTGCGGATCGCCGAGGAGCGCGCGCCGATGAACGGACCGTTGGTGATCGGGTCGGGCAGCTGGCCGCTGTCGAAGCGATCGTTGCGACCGTAGACCGGGGTCAGCTGGTTCGAGGCGGCAATCAGGTAGGGGTTCAGGGCCGGGTTCCGCGAACCGCCGGCGCCCGGAACGTTGGAGGTCAGCGGGACGTTGCCGGCGTCGAGCCAGCTGCGCGGACGGACGCGGATCGGAAGCGGACGGCTGACGCTGTAGACGCGACCCGGGCCGAAACCATCCTGGGCCTGGGCGGGCACGGACGCCAGGGCGCCGAAGCCGGTGGCGGCGATGACGCCGAGAAGAGCGATCTTAAGCGAGCGCATGGCCAACCTTGTCTGTGAGTGCCATCAGTATGGCGACCGAAGCTTAACAGTTCGCCGCCTTTGATAGAACGACGCTTGAGTGAGGCTGTGGTTCCGCGAAAATGGCCGAGCTTCGGCGATTTGCCGTATTCTGGCCTCATTTTTTCGTGTGCGCCCGCCGACGACCGATCGAGCCGGTCGGTTCGGTGGCATCCGCGACCGTGGTTACTGAACATCCACGGTCCGTCCGGGGCGCCAGGAAGGCCGCCGTCGCGTCGGGATCGGCCGGGTCGTCGAGGCTCAGGGCGTCGATCATGCAGCCCAGGGCCCGCGCCTCGGGGGGATGACCGAGCGGCGCGCAGAGCCAGCCGTCGAGCCGGAACGCGGTTTCGCGGCTGACGAAGCCGGTGCAGGTCCGCCGCGTGGCGCCGCCGAGGGTGACCTCCAGGGTCTCCACGGCGCCGAACTTGGTGGCGATCCGACCGCCTGGGCCGGTCCGAATCACGGCCAGCGCCGGTCCGTCGGTGGCAGCCCGGCGGGCCAGCAGGATGAACAGGCCGGGCGCCGGGCCCGCCGCGTTCCCGCGCGCCAGCGTTACCCGAAGCGCCGGGGCCTCGACCGCCTCGAAGGCGCCGCGCGCCAGCGCGTCTTCACGCAAACCGGTGGCCGGGTCGATCCGAGCAGCCGCGACCCGGACCGGATCGAGACCGGGCTCGGCAAGCCCGAACCGGACGGGGGTCGCCGCTAAAGGGGCCTTGAGTGCCGGCGTGGCGGGCACGAACGGGGTCGCGACCTGTTCCGCGACGGCCTGCTGCGGCACGCCCGGCGGCTTCCGCGCGTAGAGACAGAGCGCGGCGATCATCGCCGAGGCGACGACCAGGCGCAGGCCGAGACCGGCGAGCGACAGCGTGCGCCGCCCCTCCGGTTCGCCGGACGCTTTTCTCGCCTCACCACTCGGATGGTCGCTCTGCATGATGTCCCGTGCGGACGGCCGCTGGTGTCGGCCGCGCTCGATCATCACCGCGCTGGGTTGATCACCACCCCCCAACCGGGCGTCATGCCCGGCATTCCCGCGACAGGGTGAATCGATCCTTGCCGCGGCTGCGCCGGCCTTGACAGCCTCGCCCCTTCGGCGCCTTGCTCGCAGAGGCCGTCGCCCCCACCTCGTGCGGGTTCGCGGCCGCGTCCGTTTGGCGGGCGCCCCTTCGGCGCGAACGATCCTTCGGCCGAGTTTGCTGGCATGAGCGCGGCACCCGGAACGGTCGGGGCTTTCCGCGCGGAGACGAGAGATGGGTTACAAGGTCGCCATCGTAGGCGCCACGGGCAACGTGGGCCGTGAGATGCTGGATATCCTGGCCGAGCGGGCCTTCCCCGCCGACGAGGTCGTGGCGCTGGCCTCGCGCCGCAGCCAGGGTCAGGAAGTTTCCTTCGGCGACAAAACGCTCAAGGTCAAAGCCCTCGACACCTACGACTTCTCCGACACCGACATCTGCCTGATGTCGGCGGGCGGCGAGACCTCCAAGGAGTGGTCGCCCCGGATCGGTCAGCAGGGCTGCGTGGTGATCGATAACTCGTCGGCGTTCCGCTACGACGCGGACGTGCCGCTGATCGTGCCCGAGGTGAATGCCGACGCGATCGTGGGCTTCACCAAGCGCAACATCATCGCCAACCCGAACTGCTCGACCGCCCAGCTGGTCGTCGCGCTGAAGCCCCTGCACGAAGCGGCTACGATCAAGCGCGTCGTGGTCTCGACCTACCAGTCGGTTTCCGGCGCCGGCAAGGAGGCGATGGACGAGCTGTTCAACCAGACCCGCGCCGTGTTCACCGCCGGCGACATCAAGGAAGGCGGCAAGTTCACCAAGCGCATCGCCTTCAACGTCATCCCCCACATCGACGTGTTCATGGAGGATGGCTACACGAAGGAAGAGTGGAAGATGGTCGCCGAGACCAAGAAGATGCTCGACCCGAAGATCAAGCTGACCGCCACGGCGGTCCGCGTGCCGGTCTTCATCGGGCATGCGGAGGCGGTGAACGTCGAGTTCGAGCGTCCGCTCTCGGCCGAGCGGGCCACCGAGATCCTGCGTTCAGCGCCGGGTATTCTGGTGATCGATAAGCGCGAGAACGGCGGCTACATGACCCCGCACGAGGCGGCCGGCGAGGACGCGACCTACATCTCGCGCATCCGCGAGGACGCGACCATCGAGAACGGCCTGAACTTCTGGTGCGTGTCGGACAACCTGCGCAAAGGCGCCGCCCTGAACACGGTGCAGATCGCCGAGGTGCTGGTGAACCGCAAGCTGCTCAACCGGACCAAGCCCAAGGCGGCGTAACAGAGCGGCATAAGGATACGAGGCGGCCACGATCGGAAGATCGCGGCCGTTTTCGTTTCAGAGCCTGTTTGACCGCACGATCGCAGTCGAAGGACGGTTCTGATCGACGGAGATCCTGATCTCTCCCCTCATCCTGAGGTGCTGCGCAGCAGCCTCGAAGGAGCCCTCCAGGGATCGCGCGGCTGGCTGGAGGGCTCCTTCGAGGCTTCCGCTACGCTCCGTCGCCTCAGGATGAGGCCGAGGATGGGAAAAGCCGGTCAAACAGGCTCTCATACGATCGCCGATGGGAGCGTGCACAGCAGCCTTCACCGTCATCGCGAGCGCAGCGAAGCGACCCAGGGACACGCTACGGTCGGAGATCGCGCGCCGCACTGGGTTGCTTCGCTGCGCTCGCAATGACGGTGCAGGTTAAAAGACATACGCGAATGTCCCCGGTTATCGGATCGTCTGTGAATAGGCTTGAGACGGCCTGTCTTATGTCTTCGCCCGTCTACGCCGCAGTTCTTCAGGCGCTGATCGTCCGTTCCAGCAGTCGCGCGCATACCTATTCGACGCGAAGCCGCGCGGCCGGCGGCGGCGCAGGGCTCGTTCCTGTCACAGCGCTGTAATCTTCCCCGGCCACGCCGCTCCCCGGATCGGTCGGAGATTCCTTATGCGTCGCGTCATCGTTGCCTGCCTCGTCGGATTGTGCGCCTCCAGCGCCGCTCGCGCCGAGACGCGGCCCCACAACGTCGTCCTGTTCGTCGCCGACGGCCTGAGGGCCGGGATGGTGAACGCGCAGAACGCGCCGACCATGGACCGGCTGATGAAGACCGGCGTGCGCTTCACCAACACGCACTCGATGTTCCCGACCTTCACCATGCCGAACGCCACCGCGATGGCGACCGGCCACATGCTCGGCGATACCGGCCAGTTCGGGAACACGATCTACACGGCCTTCCCGGTGCCCGGCGCCGGCGACAGCCTGACTCCGTTCCTCGAGAGCGACCCGGTGCTCGGCGACGTCGACGAGCATTTCGCCGGCAACTACCTCAACGAGGAGACGATTCTGAAGGCCGCCCGGGCCAAGGGTTTTTCCACCGCCAGCATCGGCAAGCTCGGGCCCTCCCTGGTCTTCGACCACACCGAGCGCTCCGGCCAGTACAACATCCACATCGACGACAGCACCGGCCGGGCCGGCGGCATCCCGCTCGGCGACGCGTTCCGCGCCCGCCTGAAGGAAGTCAGCCTGCCGGACCAGGCGCCGACCCGCGGCGCTAACGGCCAGGCTGGCACCGCCGAGACGCCCGGCACGGTCGCGGCCAATGTCGAGCAGCAGGCTTATTTCGCCTCCGTCGCGACCAAGGCGGTGCTGCCGCTGTTCAAGGCCCGGCAGAAGCCGTTCGTGCTGGTGTTCTGGTCGCGCGATCCCGACGGGACACAGCACAATCACGGTGACAGTCTCGGGCGGCTGGTGCCCGGCATCAACGGGCCGACGAGCCTCGCCGCCATCCGCAACGCCGACGACAACCTCGCTGCCTTGCTGACCGCCCTGCGCGAGCAGGGCCTGGCCGACACCACCGACGTCGTCCTCACCTCGGATCACGGCTTCTCGACGATCTCGAAGGAGAGCGCCACGAGCTACGCCGCCTCGGACTCCTACAAGGGCGTGCCGGCCCGGCAGCTGCCGCCGGGCTTCCTCGCTATCGATCTCGCGCACGATCTCGGCCTGACCCTGTTCGACCCGGACGCGAAGGGCGCGAAGGTCGAGGCCGGGACCTTCCCGAGCCGGGCCAACGGCCTGATCGGATCCGATCCGGTGAAGCCCGACGTGGTGGTGGCGGCCAATGGCGGCTCGGACCTCGTCTACGTGCCGAACAGCGACAAGGCGCTGGCCCGGAAGGTGGTCGAGGCTTTGTCCCGGCAGGACTACGTCAGCGGCCTGTTCGTCAGCGACGCGCTCGGCGCGATCCCCGGGACCCTGCCGCTCTCGTCCATCGCCCTCGACGGATCGGCGCTGACCCCGATGCCGGCGATCGTGGTGAACTTCCGCAGCTTCTCCACGGGCTGCGCCGATCCCACCACCTGCGGCGTCGAGGTGTCGGACACCACTCTCCAGCAGGGCCAGGGCATGCACGGCAGTTTCGCCCGCTCCGACACCCGCAACGTCATGGGCGGGGTCGGCCCGGACTTCCGCGGCGGCCTGGAGAGCGACATCCCGGCGAGCAACGCCGATCTCGGCAAGACCATCGCCCGGATCCTGGATCTCGACATCCCCAACAAGGGCAAGCTGGTCGGCCGGGTCCTGACGGAGGCGATGGTCAACGGCGCCCGGCCCGCGGCCGAGAAGCACGTCCGCCGCTCGGAGCCGGATGCCGCCGGCATCGTGACGGTGCTGAACTATCAGACGGTCGGCGAGACCCGGTATTTCGATGCCGCCGGATATCCGGGCCGGACCTTGGGCTTGGTCGAGGAGATACACGCCGCCGGGGGGCATTGAGCGGTCGTTCGACCGGCCTTTCCCATCCGCGCCCTCATCCTGAGCGGCCTTTCCCACCCGCGCCCACATCCTGAGGTGGCGTAGCGAAGCGAAGCCCTCGAAGGAGCCCTCCAGCCAGCCGCGCGATCCCTGGAGGGCTCCTTCGAGGCTGCTGCGCAGCACCTCAGGATGAGGGGGAGAACTGGGATGTCCCGTCGATCAGAGCCTGTTCGACTGGGATCATGCCGTCGAACGGGCTTTGGGGCTAAGGGCAGCGCAACCCAGGTATTGAGACCCGAACGAGAAAAGGCCGCACCTGTTTGGGTGCGGCCCTTCTCATCTCAGATTTCGCTCCGTCCGCCGAACTTGGTGTCAGTCCGGCGGCGTGTGCCCTACGCCATGCCGAGGGCCTGCATGTAGAGCTCGAGGATCGCCTCCTGCTCCTGGCGCTCGCTGTGATCCTGCTTGCGGATCCGGATGATCGTGCGCACGGCCTTCGCGTCGAAGCCCCGGCCCTTCAGTTCGGCGAACACCTCCTTGATGTCGCCCATGATGCCGGCCTTCTCCTCTTCGAGGCGCTCCAGGCGCTCGATGAACTGCTTCAGCTCGTCGGCGGCCACGCCCTCGGCCGACGAGACGTCGCCGCCGGGCCGCTGGGCTGCTGCACTGGGCATCGAATGGGCGTTCATGGGGCTCTCCGGGATGCGCGGCGCGGTTGCGCCCTGGACCGGTGGTTAACGGGCCGAACTTACCGGAAGCTTAGCCGATTCTCGCGGCCCCTCTCGCCCGGTCAGTGATCCTTGGCCTGAGACGCGGCGAATCCTGCCTGCTGCTCCGGGCTCGCCTCGGCCTGATGCAGAGCTTTCCACTCGGCATACGGCATCCCGTAGACCGCCTCGCGGCTCTCGTCCTTGGTGAGCGGCACGCCGGTCTCGTCGGCGGCATCCTTGAGCCAGTTCGACAGGCAGTTCCGGCAGAAGCCCGCCAGATTCATCAGGTCGATGTTCTGCACGTCGGTGCGGTTGCGCAGATGCGACACGAGCCGGCGGAACACCGCGGCTTCGAGTTCGGTCTGGGTCTGCGGGTCGATCTCGGGCATCGTGGGAAACGCTTTCCGGTTGAGGATCGGTCGCACGGATCTCGGGATCGGCCGCGTCCCGATCAAGCCGCGATCAGCGGGCGCAGGATGCGGGCGAAGCGCTCGGCCCATTCCTCCTGGCCGGCCGCGCCAGCGATGAGGTCCTGGCGGATCTCAACCAGGGCATTGGGCAGGCTGCGGGCGGTGGCGTGGCGGTCGATCGTGTCGCCCGGCAGGCCGCCGCCGTAGGGCTGGTTGTCGCCGACCGTGAGCCCGGCCGGATCGGCCTCCAGGGATTCGATTAGCGGGCGTGCCAAGCGCGCGTCCCGATCGTACAGGATGCCGACCTGCCAGGGCCGGGCGATGCCGCGCCAGTAGGGCGTGAAGCTGTGCATGGTCAGGATCGCCGGCGGGCGCCCGGCGGCCTGGGCAGCCGCGACCGCTTCGTCGATCGCGGCGTCGAACGGCGCGTAGAAGCGCGCGATCCGGGCCTGCTTGCCGGCCTCGTCGATCCGGGCATTGCCCGGCACCACGGCGCCGTCGGAGAGGCGCATCACCAGGGTCGGATCGGACCGGCCGCGGTTCGGGTCGATGATCAGGCGAGAAAAGTTCGTCAGGATCGCCGGCACATTCAGCCGGGCCGCGAGCCCGCGGGTCACCGCCGCCGCGCCGATATCGTAGGCGATGTGCCGGCCGAACTCGGATTCCGGCACGCCGAGCGCGATATCCGGAGGCACGAAATTCGAGGCGTGGTCGCAGGCGATCACGAGGCCGCAGGCGGGATCGCCCGGGATGATTTCGCACGGGTGCGGGGCCGGGGCGCGCGCTTCTGTCTCCGGACGGGTCACGGGGCTCCGAGGGTTGGATGTGCGTGAGGCCGCCGATCGCGCTTGCCGTAAGGCGGCGGCTCGGGCAGATCACCTGACAAGGCACGATGCCTATCAAAGAACGTGCGCTCACGGCAAGAAACGGGCCCGCCGCCCACCAACGAATGGGCGGGGATCGCACGCGCAAATCACAGTGAGGAGCCCGTCCGACGCCATGCCCGAGACCGTCCCGCCGATCGCCGACCCCGCCGTCCTGCAACAGCGCGCGCTCCTCGAGACCCTGCTGTATGCCGGCATCCGCGCCGCCCATCCGGACCTGTGCCTGCCGGCGCACCTGCCGGCGCCGAGCCCGGGCCGCCTGATCATCCTGGCGGCCGGCAAGGCGGCGGGCAGCATGAGCGCGGTGGCGAGCCGGTTCTACCGGCAGCAGCATGGGCTCGGCGACGACAGGATCGTCGGCCTCGCGGTGGCACGCCACGGCTACGGCCAGGACGCGCCGGGCATCCACATGGTCGAGGCCGGCCATCCGGTCCCCGACGAGGCCGGCATCGCCGCCACCCAGGAGGCGCTGCGGCTCGCCACCGAGGCCGGCCCGGACGACGAGGTGCTGGTGCTGCTCTCGGGCGGCGGCTCGGCCAACTGGATCGCCCCGGCCGGGGAGCTGACGCTCGCCGAGAAGCAGGCGATCACGCGGGCGATGCTGCGCTCCGGCGCGCCGATCGGCGAGATCAACACGGTCCGCAAGCACATCTCGCGGATCAAGGGCGGCCGGCTCGCGGTCGCGGCGCGCAACGCCCGGCGGATCCTGACGCTCGCGATCTCCGACGTGCCCTTCGACGATCCGGCGGTGATCGCCTCGGGCCCGACCGTGCCCGATCCCTCGACCCTGGCCGATGCCCGCGCGATCTGCGAGCGCCGGGGCATCCCGCTGCCGGAGACGGCGATCCGTCTGCTGAACGACCCGAACAACGAGACACCGAAGGCCGGCGACCCCGCCTTCGCCCGGGCCGAGTACCGCATCATCGCCCGGCCGATCGACGCCCTGGAAGCCGCCGCCGCCGCAGCGCGCGAGGCAGGCTACGAGCCGATCATGCTCGGCGCCGACCTCGAAGGCGAGGCAAGGGAAATCGCCGCCGTGCATGCGAGCGAGGCCAAGCGCTACAAGGCCGCGGGCCAGCGCGTGGCGCTGATCTCGGGGGGCGAGCTCACCGTCACCATCCGGGGCGAGGGCCATGGCGGCCCGAACCAGGAATACGCCCTCGCGCTCGCCGTAGCGCTCGACGGCGAGCCCGGCATCTACGGGATCAGCGCCGACACCGACGGCACAGACGGCGGACGCGGCCTCGCCACGGACCCGGCCGGCGGCCTGGTCGACCCGACCACCCTGGAACGCGCCCGCGCCGCCGGCCTCGACCCGGCCGCGATGCTGGCGCAGAACGACTCGACCGCATTCTTCGCGGCCCTTGGCGACCTCGTGAACCCCGGCCCGACCCGCACCAATGTCAACGATTGCCGCATCATCCTCGTCGGGTAGAATTTTTGGGAGGCTGTTCGCGCCGCCGCTCGCACTGTCGGTGGTCCTGGGTGTCGGCGTCGCTCTGCTCGGCGCCGGCCCAGCCAAGGCCGATCTGCGCCTGTGCAACCAGACCGCCAGCAAGGTTGGCATCTCGCTGGGCTACCGGGACCCGCAGGGCTGGGTGACGGAGGGCTGGTGGGATCTGGCGCCGAAGGCCTGCGAGACCCTGCTCAAGGGCGCGCTGGCGGCACGGTTCTACTACGTGTTCGCGGTCGACTACACGCGCGGTGGCGAGTGGAGCGGACGCTCGCTGATGTGCACCCGCGATTCCGAGTTCACGATCCGCGGCGTCGAGGATTGCCTCGCCCGCGGCTACGATCGGAACGGCTTCTTCGAGGTCGATACCGGCGAGCAGAAGAGCTGGACGATCCAGCTCACCGATCCCAACCGGGCGGACGCGCCGGCCAAGCCGTAAGGGCGCCGCCGCGCCCTTGACGCTGCCCCGGGCGGGATGCCTACACCGCCACCCAACGAACCGAACCGACGCCGCCGCGGGCAGACCGCGCGCGGACGCGGCGGAATACCCGGAGGATCACGCTTGAAACGCTCGCGCCGCACAAAGATCGTCGCCACCCTCGGGCCGGCCTCGGATTCGCCGGAGATGATCGAACGCCTGTTCCGGGCGGGCGTGGACGTGTTCCGGCTCAACATGAGCCATCTGCCCCGCGAAAAACTGCCCGAGAAGGTCGAGGTGATCCGGGCGATCGAGCGCGAGGCCAAGCACCCGATCGGCATCCTGGTCGATCTGCAGGGGCCAAAACTCCGGCTCGGCACCTTCGCGGAGGGCGCCGTGATGATCGAGACCGGCGCGACCTTCGTGCTCGACGGCGACCCCACGCCCGGCGATGCCGGCCGATGCCACCTGCCGCATCCGGAGATTTTGGAAGCCCTGGAGGCCGGCCACGCGATCCTGCTCGACGACGGCAAGCTGCGGCTGACCGTTCTCGAGACCTCGGAGAACCGCGCCGTCACCCGCGTCGAGGTCGGCGGAAAGATCTCGAACCGCAAGGGCGTGTCGCTGCCCCACACAGTGATCCCGGTGCCGGCGATGACCGAGAAGGATCGGGCGGATCTCGATGCCGGCCTCAATGCCGGTGCCGACTGGATCGCTGTCTCTTTCGTCCAGCGGCCCGAGGACGTGGCCGAGGTCAAGAAGGTCTGCGCCGGCCGCGCCCTGGTGATGGCCAAGATCGAGAAGCCGCAGGCCCTGACCCGCCTCGACGAGATCATCGAGATCTCGGACGGCCTGATGGTCGCCCGCGGCGATCTCGGCGTGGAGATGCCGCTGGAGCAGGTGCCCGGCGTGCAGAAGCGGATCACCCGCAGCGCCCGCCGCTTCGGCAAGCCCGTGGTGGTGGCGACCCAGATGCTCGAATCGATGATCACGGCGCCGGTCCCGACCCGCGCCGAGGTCTCGGACGTGGCCACCGCCGTCTACGAGGGCGCGGACGCGGTGATGCTTTCGGCCGAGAGCGCGTCGGGCGCCTTCCCGGTCGGCGCCGTGGAAACGATGAACCGCATCGCCGAGCAGGTGGAGCGCGACGCGGTCTACTGGTCGATCATCCGGGCGCAGAGCGCGACCCCAGACGAGACCGCCGCCGACGCCATCGCGGCGGCAGCCCACCAGATGGTCGACGCCCTGAACCTCGACGCGATCATGGCCTGGACCAATTCCGGCTCGACGGCCCTGCGCTTGTCGCGCGAGCGCCCGAACGCCACGGTGATCGCCCTGACGCCAAGGCGCGAGACCGCTCGGCGCCTGGCGCTCGCCTGGGGCACGCACCCGATCGTGACCAAGGATGCCAGCGACGTGGACGACATGTCGTTCCGCGCCGCCAAATTCGCGGTCCGCGAAAAGTTCGCCGCGGTGGGCGACCGGGTGATCGTGGTGGCCGGCCTGCCCTTCGGGACGCCCGGGGCGACGAATCTCGTGCGGCTCACCTTCATCACCAGGGAACACGCCGAGAAGGCGTGAGGTCTAATCTTTGAGGAGCGGCGCCGCCTCACGCCGCTCGCCTGCGAACCGGGCGATCTCCTCGGTCAGGCGCTCGGACGCCACGAAGTGGAGCATGTGTCCGATCCCCGGCAGCAGCACGAGCCGGGCACCGGGGATCGCCTTCGCCAGCGGGATCGCCTGGGTCTCGCTGCGGACGATCGGATCGGCCTCTCCGGAGATCACCAGGGTCGGGACGCGGAGGTCGCCGTAGCGCGGGCTCTGCACGGCCAAGGCGACCGGCAGGCCGACGAGATCCTGCACGTTGGCGAGCAGGGTTCCGGGCCGCAGCACCAGGGCGGCGCGGACCGCCTCGGCGTATCCGGGTGTCGACTGTTGTGGCAGGAAGACCCGCTTGGCCGTCTCAGGGAGATAATATTGGGCCAGAGGCGGCCCGACGGTGCGGCTCAGCAGCCATGTCACCGGCGGTTTCAGCGCCAGCCGCCAGTACCAGGGCAGCACCAGCATCCGCGCCGGCATCGGCATGGCGACGGGGGCCGCAAGGACCAGGCCGGAGACTCGCTCGGGATGATCGAGGGCGAGCGCCAGGCCCAGAGCGCCAGCCCAGGAATGGCCGAACACCACCGCCGGCCCGACGCCCATTTTTTCGAGCGCCTCCGCGATGATCCGGGCCTGGACCGCCGGTGCGGCGGCCTCGCTGCCGTCGATGCGGTCGCTCCAGCCGAAGCCCGGCCGGTCGAAGGCGATCACCCGAAAGCCCTTCTCGGCAAGCCTGCGGCCGATGCCCTCCATCGGGTCGGAGGCGTTGGCCGAGGCCCCGTGCAGCAGGATCAGCGGGGGGCCGTCGGCCGGCCCGGCCTGGATGGTCGCCAGCCGTCCGCCGGGGACCTCGATGAAGGGCCCGGCCGGCGGATTCTCGGCGCCGACCCGCAGGGCGATGACGAGGCTCGCCACCGCGCCGAGCGCGAGGATCAGACCCAGGATCGCGAAGGGGAGGGCGAGGGTCGTAAGGAGGAGGGCGGCCACCCGGTTCACAGGTCGCGGCCGTCAACCTCCGGGGCGAGGCGGTCGACCGCCTCGCCGATCTTCTCCATCGTCGGATAGAGCGCTTTGGCCCGGCGGAAGGCCGCTAGCGCCCGGGCCTTGTCGTCGAGGGATTCGTAGATCCGCCCCATGGCGGCCCAGGCCTCGAAATGGCGCGGCTCCAGCACCAGGGCGCGGCGCAGGTCGGCGATGGCGTCGTCCTTGTCGGTCAGGAGCCAGAACACCGTGGCGCGCCGGTTCCAGCCTTCGGGCCAGTTCGGCTCCAGGGCGGTGACCCGGTCCATCAGCTCGGCGGCCAGGGGGAAGTCGTGGGCCGCGATGGCCTGACGGGCGCGGTCGGTGAGCAGGTCCGCGGTCGGGCTGCCGGAGGTGTCGAGGCGGCGCTCGATGAGCTTGGCGATGCCTTTCGCCTCGGCCGGATCCTCGCTGGCGCGCAGGCGTGCGAACAGGTCGTCGAGGCTCACGGGCTTCGGCGCTGGCTTCGCCTCGGGTGCCGTGCGGCCGGACCGTCCGGCATCCGGGGCCGCAGAGGCGCCAGATACGAGGACCGGCAGGCAGACCAGGGCGGCGAGGAGGCGGGTCGGCATCATGGCGCCAGAGTGTGCGCGGGTGCCTTGCTCGTCAACGTGCCGCGGTGCCGCGCACGCGAAAGCAGCCGCAACCCGGACGGGCGCGGCTGTTTTCGTATTGATACACCCGGCCGAGGCCGCGCGACAGGCTTCAGCCCTGGCGGGCCTTGAAGCGCTTCTGGGTCTTGTTGATCACGTAGACCCGGCCCTTGCGGCGCACGAGCTGGTTGTCGCGGTGACGGCCGCGCAGGGACTTGAGGGAATTACGGATCTTCATCGGTTTCTCGAGCCCGGGTGGGGCCGTCCATTCACGGGGGATCGGGAACGTGGTCACGAAGCGGGACGCGACGATCGCGTCCAGCGATCACGGCACACGCATCGCGGGATGGCGCCGCCATATCAGGATTCGCCACCGCAAGGCAAGGCGTCGCAGGCGCAGCGTCTCAATGCACGCTGTCGAGCTGCGGCACCGCGGCGGTTCCCACCAGTTGCCGACCGATCTCGTGCAGCAGCCCGTCCATCAGGGGCTTCAAGCGCTCGAAATCGGAGCCCGTCAGTCCTTCGGCCGCCGTGAACAGCGCCAGGGCCAGTTCGGCCACGCGGTCGATCCCGCTGCGCTGGCCATCGATCGCGCAGAAGGCGGCCTCGTCGATATAGCCGTCCCGGCTGCTCTCGGTCACGTCGATGACGATGCCGCGCGCCTCGCTCACCAGCCCGTCCGGGCCCATGACGAAGCGGCCGCGCGCCAGGACCCAGCGCACGTCGTCGGGCGCCAGGACCGTGCGGTACTGGGCGACGTAGAGGCCGCCGTAACGCTGGAGGTTCTTCACGATCGACTCGATACGCGGACGATCCTGCGGATGGATCCGATCGAAGAACAGCGCGTAGGTGGTGCCGCGCCCGGTCGCCGCCCGGGGAATGCCCAGCATCGTCGCCGCTACGGAGTCGCAGCGCACGACATCGTCCGCGAACCGCCATTCCCAGGTCCCGACATTCGTGGCGGCGAGGGCGCGCGCGACGATTTCGCTGTTCTGCCGCCTCGGGCGCGCATCCAAGCCCACAGAGTCCGCTCCAAAAAAGGTGAAGTGCTTGTCCGCGAAGGCGGTATCTGGTCGACTCAGTAGCCCGGCGCGGCAGCCCGTACAACGCAAACGGCCCAGGGCCGCGATCCCATCCCCGTTCATCGATGAGCGGGTTCAGGGGCGGGCATAGCCTCCCACCAGCCGGCCCTTGCCGATCACCCGCCCACGCATCGCATCGAGGAGAGCCCCCCGGCCGGGATGCGCGGGAAGATCGAGGCTGCTTCCCATGGCGTAGAGCTGGAAATGGTAATCGTGGCGTCCGTGGCCGCTCGGCGGATCGGGCGGGAGCCATTCCGGACGCAGGAAACTGTTCTTGCCAAGGCTCGACTCGGCGGCCTCCGGCCGGTCGGGGCTCGGTAGTGCGCCCTCGTCCAGTCCGGCGGTGGCGGGCGAGAGGGCCCACACGATAAGGTGAACGAGCGGTTGCGGCGTCGGGCTGCCGGCGTCTTCGACCAGCAAGACCAGCGCGGCGGTGCCGGTCGGCAAACCGCTCCAGGCGAGCGGCGGCGAGAGCCCAGGCCCGTCGGCGGTGAAGCGGGCGGGGATCTCGCCATGATCCGCGAAGGCAGGGCTCGTCAGCGTCAGCGTCTCCGGGACATCCCCGAAGGCCGCGTCGTAGGCGGTCTTCTCGACCCCGGCCTTGAGCCCGGACAGGGCCTCGCCAACCGCGTGGGGGATCTTTTCCAGCATCGTTCAAGCCTCCGCTGCGGTCTCAACCGCGAACGGCGGCTCCGGTTCAGCCCCGGCGCTCGGCCGCGACCATGTAGTTCACGGCCTTGTCCCGGCTGGTGCGCCACCCATCGGTCAGCGGATTGTAGGCGACGCCGACCGTGTCGGTGACGTCGAGGCCGCCGGCCCGGATCGCGCGGGCGAACTCTTCCGGCGTCACGAACTTTGCCCAATCGTGGGTGCCCCGCGGCAGCCAGCCGAGCACGTACTCGGCGCCGACGATGGCCAGCGCGAAGGAGCGCAGCGTCCGGTTGAGGGTCGCCCCGAACAGCATGCCGCCGGGCTTCACCGCCGCGCCGGCGGTGCGCACGAAGGCCGTCCTATCCGAGACATGCTCGACCACCTCCATGATCAGCACGGCGTCGAAGCTCTGGCCGGCGGCGACCACCGCCTCGATGGTCTCGCCGCGGTAATCCACCGGCACGCCGGCCGCTTCAGCATGAGCGCGGGCGACCGCGATGTTCTGCTCCGCGGGATCGAGGCCGGTGACCTTGGCGCCGAGCCGGGCCAGCGGCTCCGACAGCACCCCGCCGCCGCAGCCGACATCGCAGATCGTCAGCCCGTCCAGCGGAAACGGCGTCTGCGGATCCCTACCGAAGCGCCGGCACAGCGCGTCGCGGATATAGGCGAGCCGCACCGGGTTGAACCGGTGCAGCACCCGCATCGGCCCGGCCTCGTCCCACCAGGTGGCGGCGAGCGCGTCGAACCGCGCGACCTCGCCGCGATCGACGAAGCCGTCCGTGCCGGGATTCGTGGCTGCCCTGTCCATGCGCGTTCCGTCCAGACGATCTACCGGTCCTGTCCGCCCATAGCCGGAAACCACGGCGCTCGCTGAGCGATCGGGGTTTATGGGCCGGCGGGACAGGTCCTGCGCCGCCATAGCATGCCTGTCCTAGGGCCGTCGCCGCGGCGCCGGAGCCATGCCCGGGCGGTTGTTGACACCCTGCCGAGCCGCTTGTACCCGCCGGGCACTGTCCGGGACCCGCCAGGGCGGTCCCTCTCCCAGACGTCGGGAATCCGCAAAGAACCAACATGCCCCGTCTGGTGATGAAATTCGGCGGCACCTCCGTCGCCAATGTCGAGCGCATCCGCAACGTGGCCCGCCACGTCGCCCGCGAGGTCGCGGCCGGCTACGAGGTCGCCGTGATCGTGTCGGCCATGTCCGGCAAGACCAACGAGCTGGTCGACTGGGTCAAGGACGCCAACCCGCTCTACGACCCGCGCGAGTACGACGCCGTCGTCGCTTCGGGCGAGCTGGTCACCGCCGGCCTCCTGGCGGTCGCCCTGCAGAAGGACGGCATCAAGGCCCGCTCGTGGCAGGGCTGGCAGATCCCCGTGGTGACCTCGGACGCGCATGGGTCCGCCCGCATCGCCGAGATCGACCCGAAGAACCTCGAAGCGGGCTTCGCCAAGGGCGAGGTCGCGGTGATCGCCGGCTTCCAGGGCATCCATGCCGAAACCGGCCGGGTGACCACCCTCGGGCGCGGCGGCTCGGACACCTCGGCGGTGGCCGTGGCGGCCGCGATCCAGGCCGAGCGCTGCGACATCTACACGGACGTGGACGGGGTCTACACCACCGATCCGCGGATCGTGCCGAAGGCCAGGCGCATGGAGCGCGTGACCTTCGAGGAAATGCTGGAGATGGCGTCGCTCGGCGCCAAGGTGCTGCAGGTCCGCTCGGTGGAACTCGCCATGGTCCACCGGGTGCCGACCACGGTCCGGTCCTCCTTCGATCCGCCGGACGCCGCGCGCCCGGGCACCCTCATCTGCGACGAGGACGACATCGTGGAACAGCAGATCATCACCGGGATCGCGTTTTCCCGGGACGAGGCGCAGATCACCCTGCGCAAGGTCAAGGACAGCCCCGGCGTGGCCGCCGCCATCTTCGGACCGCTGGCCGACGCGAACATCAACGTCGACATGATCATCCAGACCGTGTCGGGCGACCAGTCCACCACCGACATGACCTTCACGGTGCCGGCCGCCGAGTACGAGCGCACCCGGGCGATCCTCGACCAGGCCAGCCCGCAGATCGGCTACGCGCAGATCGAGGGCGCCACCGACGTGGTCAAGGTCTCGGCGATCGGCGTCGGCATGCGCAGCCACGCGGGCGTCGCTGCCAAAGCCTTCCGGGCTCTGGCCGAGAAGGGCATCAACATCCGCGCAATCACCACTTCGGAGATCAAGTTCTCCGTGCTGATCGATGCGGCCTATACGGAGCTTGCCGTGCGCACGCTCCACTCGCTATACGGCCTGGATCAGGCCTGATCCTGAAAGGGCCTAGTTTAGAGCGCTTGCCGCCTGCACGGATGCCGGTTCGGCGGTCGGGCGCGCCCTGAAATAGGGACTTGGATAAGGGCTCGAAATCGTGTCCGATCGGGCGGGGTTTCGGGAGCGGATCGGGTGTCTTGAGCTAGAACAGTCACGGGCCTTTCCGCCGATCCCAGAGGTGCTCTGGAGGAATGCGGCTCGGTCCATCGGGCGCCGGCCGTTGCGATGGTGGCGCCAAGGTTGCAGGGTGGTCGACGCCAAGGCCACTCGCCACGTTGGAACGACGAATCGATGCCCGCTGCGCCCGGAGGCCCGCGCCTGCTGCTGCGCCGCCTCCGCGAAGCGATGGCGGAGCCGGTCAGTCCCCAGGCGCGCCTCGACCGCATCGTCGTCCTGATCGCCGCCAACGTGGTGGCCGAGGTCTGCTCGGTCTACGTCCTGCGCGACGACAACACCCTCGAATTGTTCGCCACGGAAGGCCTGAACCGCGAGGCGGTCCACCTGACGCGGATGCATGCCGACGAGGGCCTCGTCGGCCTGATCGCGCGGACCGCCGAGCCGCTCTCCCTGTCGGACGCCCAGAACCATCCGGCCTTCTCCTACCGGCCCGAGACGGGGGAAGAGGCCTATCACGCTTTCTTGGGCGTGCCGCTGCTGCGGGCCGGCAACACGCTCGGCGTGCTCACCGTGCAGAACCAGACCTACCGGGTCTATTCCGAGGAGGAGATCGAGGCGCTCCAGACCACCGCGATGGTGCTCTCGGAGATGATCGCCTCGGGCGAGCTGGAAGGGCTGGCGCCCGATGCCGGCACCGCCGCCCGCCGGCCGGTGGTCACCCGCGGCATCGCGCTGGCCGACGGGATCGGGCTGGGCCACGTGGTGCTCCACGAGCCCCGCGTCGTCGTGAAGACGCTGATCGCCGAGAATGTCGAGCGCGAGGTCGCCCGGCTCGACGCGGCGATCGAGGAGGTCCGCTCGGCCATCGACGCGCTGGTGGAGCGCGGCGACCGGATCGGCACCGCCGAATCGCGTGAGGTGCTGGAGACCGTCCGGATGTTCGCCCACGACAAGGGCTGGCTCCGGCGGATGCGCGAGGCCGTGGCCTCCGGCCTCACCGCCGAGGCGGCGGTCGAGCGGGTGCAATCGGACAACCGCGCCCGGATGATGCGCCAGTCGGATCCGTACCTGCGCGAGCGCCTGCACGATCTCGACGACCTCGCCAACCGGCTGCTGCGCACGTTGACCGGGCCGGAGGCGGGCGGCACCGTCGTGCTGCCCGAGAACGCCATCCTGGTGGCGCGGACCATGGGGCCGGCGGCGCTCCTCGACTACGATTCCTCGACCCTGCGCGGCATCGTCCTGGAGGAGGGCGGTCCGACCAGCCACGTCGCCATCGTCGCCCGGGCCCTCGGCATCCCGGCGGTGGGCGAGGTCGAGAACGCCTCGGCCCTGTGCGACGCGGGCGATGCCATCATCGTCGACGGTGTGGCCGGCGAGATCCATGTCCGACCGGGCCCCGAGGTCGAGGCCGCCTATGCCGAGATGGTGCGCCTGCGCGCCCGCCGGCAGGAGCAGTACCGGGCGCTCCGCGACGTGCCGGCCCAGACCCGGGACGGGGTGCGGGTCGGCCTGCAGCTCAATGCCGGGTTGCTGGTCGATTTCAGCCACCTACACGAGACCGGCGCCGAGGGCGTCGGCCTGTTCCGCACCGAATTGCAGTTCATGGTCGCCCAGCGCATGCCCTCGGCGGCAGAGCAGCAGGAGCTCTATCGCAAGGTGTTCGCGGCCTCGGCCGGCAAGCCCGTGACGGTGCGGACCCTCGATATCGGCGGTGACAAGATCCTGCCCTACATGGCCAAGCTCGAGGAGGAGAACCCGGCGCTCGGCTGGCGGGCGATCCGCATCGGTCTCGACCGGCCGGCTCTGCTGCGGATGCAGCTGCGCGCGCTGCTGAAGGCCGCCGACGGCGACCCGCTCAAGATCATGTTTCCGATGGTCGCCACCGTGGACGAGTTCGTCCGCGCCCGGGGCATCGTCGAGCGCGAGAAGGCCTATCTGCGCCGTCACGGCTACCAGCTGCCGACCGAATGCCGGCTCGGCGCGATGGTCGAGGTGCCCTCGCTGCTGTTCCAGATCGACGAGATCGCCAAGGAAGCCGACTTCCTCTCGGTTGGCTCGAACGACCTGATGCAGTTCCTGTTCGCGGTCGACCGGGAGAACCGCCGCGTCGCCGACCGGTTCGATCCGCTCTGCGTCGCGGCCCTGCGGGCGTTCCGTCTGATTGCCGAGCGGGCCAATGCGGCCGGCTGCCCGGTGACGGTCTGCGGTGAGATCGGCGGCCGCCCGCTCGACGCGATGGCGCTGATCGGGCTGGGCTACCGCAGCCTGTCGATGTCGCCAGCCGCCATCGGCCCGGTCAAGGCGATGGTGCTGAGCCTCGATGCCGGCGCCATCACCGAGCTGATCGACACCGAGATGGCCCGGATGCACGACGGCGATTCCCTGCGCCCGGCCCTCACCGCCTTCGCACACGCCAACGGCGTACCTATCTAACCCGCGATGCGACCCTTGCCGAAGGTTCGGCCGGGGTTGTACGGCACAGCCACGACGCTTTCGGTTGATGCGCTGCGGCCTCCCGCGCTCCAACCCCTGAGACGAGACTCCGCCCAGCCCGGAACGTCGTGCGCAAAAACCTGCAGAAACACGGGCGATGATCCCCTTTCCCACCGAGCGCCTCGACGCCATCCTGGCGCGTCACGAATTCGTTACCGCACAGCTCGCCACTGGCGAGGGTGAATCCGAGACCGTGATCCAGCTCTCCCGGGAGCTGTCCGACCTCGACCCCGTGGTGGATGCGATCCGCGTCTACCGGGCGGCGCTGGCGAACCTCGCGGATCTCGAGGCGATGATCGACGAGCCGGGCACCGACTCGGAGATGCGCGCGCTCGCGGCCGACGAGAAGCCGGAGGCCCAGGAGCGGCTCGAAGAGGCCCACCGGGCGCTCCAGCTCATGCTGCTGCCCAAGGATGCCGCCGACGAGAAGAGCGCGATCCTGGAAGTCCGCGCCGGCACCGGCGGCGACGAGGCGGCCCTGTTCGCAGGCGACCTGTTCCGGATGTACGCGAAATACGCCGAGTCGAAGGGCTGGCGGGTCGAGGTGATCTCCGAGAGCGAGGGCACGGTCGGCGGCTTCCGCGAGGTCGTGGCCGAGGTGAAGGGCAAGGGCGTGTTCGCCCGCCTCAAGTTCGAGAGCGGCGCCCATCGGGTGCAGCGGGTGCCCAACACCGAGACGCAGGGGCGCATCCACACCTCGGCGGCAACCGTGGCGGTGCTGCCGGAGGCCGAGGAGGTCGACATCGTCGTCAACGACGCCGACCTGAAGATCGATACGATGCGCGCCCAGGGCGCCGGCGGCCAGCACGTCAACAAGACCGAGTCGGCGATCCGCATCACCCACCTGCCGACCGGCATCGTGGTCTTCGTCCAGGAGGAGCGGTCGCAGCACAAGAACCGCGCCCGCGCCATGTCGCTGCTGCGCGCCCGGCTCTACGACGCCGAGCGGACCGCCAAGGATTCCGCCCGGGCCGCCGACCGGCGGGCGCAGGTCGGGTCCGGCGACCGCAGCGAGCGGATCCGCACCTACAACTTCCCGCAGGGCCGGGTGACCGATCACCGCATCAACCTGACCCTCTACAAGCTGGAAGAGGTGATGGCCGGCACGGCGCTGGACGAGGTCGTCGACGCCCTGATCACCGAGCACCAGGCCGAACTCCTGGCGTCCGAGGGCATGGCCTGAGCGGCGCCGTGATGGCGGAAACCAGCCAGGGCCTGTCGCGCCGGGAGGCCCTGCGCCGGAGCACCGCCCTGCTGGGCGCGGGCGGCATCGCTGAGGCAGCAGGCGACGCGCGCTTCCTGATGCTGGGCCTCCTCGACCTGGAGACCCGCGACCTCCTGCTCGACGGCGAAAAGATCCTTGGGGCGGACGAGGCGAAAAACCTCGACGCCGCCCTGGCGCGGCGGCTGTCGGGAGAGCCGGTGGCCCGCATTCTCGGCGCCTGGGAGTTTTGGGGTTTGCCGTTCCGGCTGGCGCCGGAGACGCTGGTCCCGCGCCCCGACACGGAAATCCTGGTGGAAGCGGCGCTCACCACCGTGCCCGACCGGGGCGCACCCCTGCGCTGCCTCGACCTCGGCACCGGCTCCGGCTGCATCCTGGTAGCGATCCTGAGCGAGCTTCCCCACGCCTACGGGATCGGGCTAGACCGCTCACTGGGCGCCCTGCGCATGGCGCGGCACAACGCGGTAGCGAACGCGGTCAATGGCAGGGCGGCCTTCGTGGCGGGGGATTGGTGCGATGCCGTCCGGGGCGGCTTCGACCTCGTGGTCTCGAACCCGCCCTACATCGCGGATGGACTGATCCAGCACCTCGACCGGGACGTGCATGCGCATGACCCACGCGCGGCCCTCGCAGGCGGCCCGGACGGGCTCGCTGCCTACCGGCGGATCCTGGAAGGCGTACGCACGAATGCGCTGCTCGCGCCGGGCGGGACGCTCCTGTTCGAGATCGGCTACGATCAGGCGGAGCCCGTCCGCAACCTCGCGCGTGCCGCCGGCTTCGCGGATCGCGGCCTGACCCGGGACCTCGCCGGACACGACCGGGTGCTCGGATTCAGTCTTTCGCCCGACCTTTCTTCCGGCCACACGGATGCCTAACTTGGGACCGACGATCGATGCGTCGAGAAAATGCTTGTTGCATCTCGTTGGGAACGCTAGAGTCCGCTTGAAGATCGCGAACGGTTCGTTAAGACGGACTCCTATAAGGTCGGCGATGATCTCTGGTCGCCGGTTGGTTCGCTGATCCCCCGTACCGTTGGACTTGAACGCGCGTGTGAATGCGCGGCGGTTCGACAGCACTCGAACCTGACAATCGACTGGTTTCTGGCGTCTGGCCCGGACGCGCGGTGCGAGGGATGGTCAGGCAGACGCGCGGACCGCGGAGCGGTCGAACGCGCGGCTTCACCGGGTGCATTTGGCCGGAGCGCGTCTGAAGATCGACGCCGGACGCCCCGAAGAACTGTCGTTTGCGTGAACGAGGGTCACTGAAGACCAATGAGACCAAATCAGAATCGACGGATGCGCGGCCGTAACCGGCCGAAAGGTCCGAACCCGCTGACGCGCTCGTACGAATCCAACGGCCCCGACGTTAAAATCCGCGGCACCGCGCAGCATATCGCCGACAAGTATGCCCAACTCGCCCGCGACGCGCAGGCGGCCGGCGACCCCGTTGCGGCGGAAAACTATTTCCAGCACGGCGAACACTACTTCCGGATCGTCTCCGGCGCCCAGGAGCAGACCCGCCCGGCCAATACCGGCGGCTATGCCAGTCGTTCCTATGAGGACGACATGGACGAGGGGGACGACGAGGGTCAGGGCAACGGCTCGGGCCAGAACGGCCACGCCTATAATGGCTACGACGACGGCGATCCCGGCCAGCAGCCCCAGCCCTACGAGATGCGCCAGGACCTGAACCAGCAGGACGGCCGTCAGCAGCAGGGCCGCGACAGGTTCCAGAACCAGAACCGGGACCAGCGCCGCTTCGACAACAATGGCCGCCAGGATTATCGGCGCCAGGACCAGCCCCGGCAGGATTACCAGCGCCAGGATGCCCCGCGTCAGGACTACCAGCGTCCCGACTACCGGCAGGATCGCCAGGAAAATCGGCAGGACAACCGCCAAGAGAACCGCCAAGAGAACCGGCAGGACGGTCGTCAGGATTACAACCGCCAGGATTACCGGCAGGATCGCCAGGAGAATCGTCAGGATACCCGTGGCGATCAGAACCGCTACGAGTCCGGGCGCTCCGAGACATCGCGGCCTGAGGGGCGGCAGCCGGAGAACCGGCCGGACGCGCGCCAAGAACCACGCCAAGATACCCGGCAGGACAGCCGCTCGGACGAGCGTCAGCCGCGTCGCAGCGAGCCGCGGGGCGAGGCTGTCGCCCGCACCGAGACGCCGCGGCAGGCCGAGCCCGCGCCCCGTCGCGAGCGCCGCCGTGAACCGGTCGCAGCCCCGGTCACCGCCGAGGATCCGGCGAGCCTGCCGGCTTTCCTGATGACGCCGCCCCGCCCTGTGGCCGCGACGACGCCGGTCGAGCAGCCGGTGGCGCCGGCCCCCGAGGTCGCCGCCGAGGACGTGCCCGTGAAGCCGCGCCGCCGTCGCCGGCCGCGCTTCGAAGGGATCGCCCCGGAGGAGGGCGAGGCCCGCGCACCGACCGAGGATGCACCGACCGAGTAAGGCGGTTCTTCGGTATCGTGAAACGACAAAAGCCGTCCCGGAAAACCGGGGCGGCTTTTTCTTGGGGTTGAACGCACCGCTCGCCGTCATTGCTTCGCTGCGCTCGCAATGACGGTGTGGGCCGGCAACCCGAAAAAATGACATCAGACCCGGGCGGCCCGCCAGTCCGGATAGGCGTGGACCCGGTGGATCAGCCGATGGCGCCGGCCGATCTCGCCGAAGGGCGCGATCTCCCAGTCCCAGGCCTGGGTCGGCGCCGGCAGCGACACGCCGAACATCAGGTCGAGGCTGTTCGTCACCCTCCCGGTCCGGTCCTCCTCGCGCTGCACCGTATCGGTGATCAGGCAAACCCGCTCGGTCCCGGCCGCGAGGCGGTCCAGGGCTGCCAGATGAGTCTCGATGAGCTGTGTGCCGAGCTCAGGCGGCGCCTCGCGACCCCGCGCCTCGTAAGCCTCGATCGGCACGATCGGAAGTTGCGACAGGAGGTTGGCCGACACGATCAGGTCGGCAGCCGTGCAGATCTCCGAGAGGCCGGGATCGGTCAGCCCGGCGCTGATCTCGGCGGTCACGAGGGCGACGTTGCGGTGTCGCCGTGCAGCGAGCCGCGCCGGCCACGGATGGACGGCGTCGACCAGGATCACCCGGTTGAACAGATCTGCGAGCGCATCGAGCGGCACGTCGTCGAGGAGCCCGGAGCCGAGCACCACAGCCGAACTCCGCCGCACTGTCGCCTCGGCGGCGCCGATGATCACGCCGCGCGCCCGGGTGAGGTGGGGCGCCCAGGCCGCCCGGCAGCGGCGCGACCGGGCGTGGAGCAGGCCGCTCTGGCGGACATAGCCGAGCCGGCGCAGGCGCAACGGCGCGGGATTGACCAGCGACAGCACCCACTCGACCAGCATTGGGGGAGAGCTTAGGCCTCGTCCGCGGCCGCGGCTCGGGCCGACGCGCTGCGATAGCCGGTGGCCAGCACGTAGAGTTCGCTCGAATCGGACCGGCTTGCCGCCGGCTTCACGTGGCGCACCGCCGTGAAGTCACGCTTCAGATCGGCCAGCAGAGCGTTCTCGGTGCCGCCCTGCAGCACCTTGGCCAGGTAGGCGCCGCCCGGCCCTAAGATCTCGCGGGCGAACTCGGCGGCGGTCTCGGCGAGCCCGATGATCCGCAAATGGTCGGTCTTCTTGTGGCCGGTGGCATTCGCGGCCATGTCGGACAGGACGATGTCGGCCGGCCCGCCCAGCAGCGCAATGAGCTGGGCCGGCGCCTCGGGATCCAAGAAGTCGAGGGTGATGAACTCGACCCCCGGCATCGGCTCGATCTCGAGGAGGTCGATGCCGACGACGCGCCCCGTGGCCCCGACGATCCGCGCCGCGACCTGCGACCAGCCGCCGGGCGCCGCCCCGAGATCGACCACCCGCTGACCGGGCTTCAGCAGCTTGTAGCGCTCGTCGATCTCGATCAGCTTGTAGGCCGCGCGCGAACGATAGCCCTCGCGCTTGGCCCGGGCGACGTAGGGATCGTTGAGCTGCCGCTCCAGCCAGCGCTTCTGCGACAGCGTCCGGCCGCGGCCTGTCTTCACCCGCTGCTTCAGGTCGCCGCGCACGCCCCCGGTGGAGCCTGCGCCGCCGCGCCGGTCGCTCATCGAACCGCTTTCCGGTTCCAGACGCCGTCTTCTCGCATCATGTTCATCAACAACCCTTCGCGCAGGCCCCTGTCGGCGATGCGCAGGCGCTCGGACGGGAAGGCCCGCCGGATCGCCTCCAGGATCGCACAGCCCGCCAGTACCAGATCCGCCCGGTCGCGTCCGATGCAGGGATTGTCGGCCCGCTGCTCCAGCCGGGTGTCGAGCAGATCGTCGATGGCGGTCGAGACCTCGTGGTCGCTCATCCACAGGCCGTCGACCCGCCGCCGCTCATAGCGCGCCAAGCGCAGATGCATGGCGGCGATCGTCGTCACCGTGCCGGAGGTGCCGAGCAGGTGGAAATGCGGGGCGGTGGCGGCGGCCGCCGCACGGATCGCGAAGGCGGATAGTTTTTCCGCCACCTCCTCGACCATGCCCTCGAACATCCGCCGGGTGACCTCGGCGCCGCCGTGGCGCTCGGCCAGGGTCACGACGCCCACCGGCAGGGAATCCCAGGCGCGGATTCGCAGGGTCGGGTCCGTGGACGGGTTGGCGGCTTCGCCGTCGAGCCAGGCGATCTCGGTGGAACCGCCGCCGATGTCGAAGATCACCACGGATTCAGCGTCCGGGTCGGCCAGCGCCGCGCAGCCGGTCACAGCGAGATACGCCTCGGTCTGTCGGTCGACGATCTCAAGGTCGAGGCCGACGCCGCGCCGGACACGCTCGACGAAGGCGGCTCCGTTGACCGCGAGGCGGCAGGCCTCCGTGGCGATCACCTTGGCCCGTCGGACCCCCCGGGCCTGCATCTTGGTCCGGCAGATGCGCAGGGCCTCGACGGTCCGCTCGATCGCGGCGTCGTTGAGACGGTCTGAGGTGCCCAGGCCCTCGCCCAGGCGGACGATACGGGAGAAGGCGTCGATCACCCGGAAGCCGCTGAAGGTCGGCTCGGCGATCAGCAGGCGGCAATTGTTGGTCCCGAGGTCCAGCGCCGCATAGGCGACGCGACGACGGTCTCGGCCCGGCAGCGGGGCCGTCGGCTGGAGCGGCGCAGCGCCGGGCGAAATGCGGGACGGCGCGGCCGCAGCGGTCTCGTCCCTCATCGGCGCGGCCGTCGGTCCTTCGGGTCGGCCGGGAGCGTTGCGCTCGGCCATTCTTGACGACAGACCCTACAGGGTCGGTCGGGAACTGCAACGTCGGATCGAGACCGTACTCAGGCGGAGGCCTTCAAGCGACGGCCTTCATGGCGCTCGCCCGGCGCGGGATCGGCCGCAGCAGGCTCTTCACCTGCGAATAGGGGCGGGGCCGGTTGATCACCTCGTCGAGGCGCGACCAAAGGGTCTTGGGCGAGAACGGCTTGGCGATGATCTCGTTGACGCCGAGCGCCACCGCCCGATCCACCACGTTCCGGCGCGGCTGGGCGAGCATCAGGATGATCGGGATGGTCGGGCAGGGCGAGGTCGACGGCGTGCGGGCGAGCCGGATGAACTCTTCTCCCGACAGGATCGACAGATCCCAGTCGATAATACTGATATCCGGCTTGCTCTCGGCTAGTACCCCCAGGGCCTCGGCACCGTCCGGTGCTTCCAGCACGCGCTTGATGCCGACGCGCATGAGCATGTCGCGCACGATTCGCCGGATATAGAGGCTCTCGTCGACCACGAGGGCCGAAAGATCGGGGAAAGTCGGGGTCGCGATCATGGCCGGATGCCGTTGCGGGGCGCGACGCGAGTCTAGCCGAACAGCCTTTGCGTTTCGCTAACGCCCTTGCCCACAAGGCGAACGCCCTGATCACCAGCACGGTGATCTGCGTTGTTTGCCGCAAGAAAGTAACGAAACCGGCGCGTCTTGGCCAAGAAGGTCCTTGCGGTCAAGGCCCGATTGCGTCAGGACTGGGGCGTTATTCTTGGTTACCGCGACCGGGGGTAATGATAGTGCGGGGCGTGGGCTGTCTGGGATGGCGCGCACGCGGTATTCGAGACCAGGGCGGCGGACGGTTTTTGCGAGCTTTCGATGGGACGTGGTCGTGATTTCAGGGGGCCGCAGAAGCGCGGCTTCGACGAGGCTGGCGAGCCGAGATGGCCTGATCAGGCTCCCCCCAGCGGCGGATACGGCGGTGGTGGTTTCGGTGGTGGCGGCGGCGGCGGTTTCGGGGGTGGCGGTTTCGATCGCGGCCCGCCCCGTGGCGGTCCGGGCGCTGCGCCGGTGGCAACCGGGCCGGAGCGCGATGCGACGGTCAAGTGGTTCAACAAAGAGAAGGGCTTCGGCTTCGTCGAACTCGGCGACGGTTCGGGCGATGCCTTCCTCCACATCCGCGCCGTCGAGGCTGCCGGCCACGCTGACCTGCAGCCGGGTACCCGGCTGACGGTTACCACGGCGCAGGGTCAGAAGGGCCCGCAGGTCACCAGCGTCACCAGCGTCGATACGTCCACGGCCGAGGCGCCCGCGCCCCGGCGTGAGCTGCGCCCGCGCACCGGCGGCTTCGGCGGTGACCGTTTCGGCGGTGGCGGCGGCGGTAGCTATGGCGCCGGTGGTGGTGGTGGCTACGGCGGCGGTGCCGGTGCCGGTGGCGGCTTCGGCGGTGGTGGCCGGGCTGCGTCGTCCGGCCCCTCGGTCGAGATGAGCGGCACCGTGAAGTGGTACGACCCGGCCAAGGGCTTCGGCTTCGTCTCGGTCAATGACGGCGGCAAAGACGTGTTCGTCCACCGCTCGGCTCTGTCCCGTGCCGGTCTGGAATCCCTGGCCGAAGGCCAGCAGGTCACCCTCGGCGTCGTCGAGGGCCAGAAGGGCCGCGAGGCTTCGAGCATCAACGTCGAAGATTGATCGGTCCCGCGGCCGTCTTGCTGCCGCGATCCGTGAGAATGCTGGAAGGCGGTGATCCCACGCGGGGTCGCCGCCTTTCGCGTTTCGGGACCCCCATGCGCCGCCTGCTGAGACCGATCATCCTGCTCGCCCTCGCAAGCGCCCCGGTGCGAGCCGAGGATTTCAGCGGCTTCTACGCTGGCGTCAACGCCGGTTATGCTTTGGGCAAAGAGCGTGACCGGTCGGTTGGGATCCCCGCCACAGACCTGGGTGCCGGATTCGGTCGACCCGGCCCCGGTCCCGATCTGCCGCCGAGTGCGCGCGATGCCTCGGCAAGGTTGCAGCGGTCGAGCCGAGGCTCCTCTGTGGCTGGGCGCTAATTTACGGAGCTTCGGCAGCGGATCGGCCCTGTCGCACCGGACAGTCCAGGGCGCGGCAGCACGACGACGCCCGGAAGCAGAATCGACTGCGCCAAGGACGAGCCTCATCCCACCCATGACCTCATCCTGAGGTGCCGAGCGATCGGAGATCGATGGGCCTCGAAGGAGCCCTCCAGACAGCTCCGCGATCTCTGCAGCCCTCCTTCGAGGGCGCCGCTGCGCGTCGCCGCCTCAGGATGAGGTGGAGAGTTGGAGGAGCGCGCAGCAAGATGTGTCGCTCGGTCCGTCCATCTCTTAAGAGGCTCTCGGCACACTGGAATCGTTCCGGAACATAGGCGTTGCGAGTCCCGGTCGGCCGCTGCTAGGCCGCCTCATGAGATCACGAAACCGGGAGACAACGCGATGAGCGTCCGCCCCCTGCCGGGATTCACCTACCGTCTGGCCGTGGCCGGACGCGTCGTGCTGGCGGCGTTCGGCGGCTACGGCGTCGCGGCTTTGTCGGCGATGCTCCTGGCGCTCGCCCTTCCGATGTCGCGCTCCGAGGCGGTCTCCGCCGGGACCCTGGCGAGCTTCGCGATCATGGCCGGGGCGGTGGTCTGGGTCTTTTCCGCCCGGACCCTGGGGCGCGCGGCTCTGGTCCTTGGGCTGATTGCGGCGCTGCTAGCGGCGGGCCTGTGGCTCGCCGGTGCATTCTCCCCAACGGTGGTGTCGTGAGCATGCCGACAAAAAACGTCCGGCAGTCGATAGCGTGGCTGCACACCTGGTCCGGTCTGGTGGTCGGCTGGGTGTTGTTCGCGATCTTCGTCACCGGCACGGCGAGCTATTACCGCACCGAGATCTCGCACTGGATGCGGCCCGAACTGAGCGCGCCGGCAGTCGATCCGGTCGCCGCAACCAACCGCGCCGCCGCCTATCTGGGACGGCAGATGCCGGATGCCTTCGGCTGGTCTATCCGGCCTCCGACGGCGGAGAGCCCCGCCGTCGAGGTCTATTGGTGGAACAGCCCGGACGGGCCGTATCACCATGCGCTCCTCGATCCCGCTACCGGTGAGGCGTCGCAGGCGCGCGACACAAAGGGCGGCGATTTCCTCTACCGCTTCCATTTCGAGCTGAGTCTGCCGCCGGTCTGGGGCCGCTGGATCGTCGGCATCTGCGCCATGATCCTGCTGATCTCGCTGATCAGCGGCATCGTCACCCACCGGCGCATCTTCGCAGACTTCTTCACCTTCCGCCGGGACAGGTCAGCCCAGCGCGGCTGGCTCGATGCCCATAACGTCGTCGGCGTGCTGGCGCTGCCGTTCCACCTGATGATCGTCTATACCGGACTGATCGAGCTGGGGCCGATGCTGATGCCCTGGGGCGTGAAGGCCGCCTATCAGCACGATATCCTAGCCTATTACGACGAAGCCGGGATCATGGCGGCGACGCGCAAGCCCGCGGGCCAGCCCGGCACCCTGATGCCGCTGGGCGAGATTGTTGCCCGAGCCACCGCGTCCCATGGCGAGGCGCCCGAGGCCATGTTGGTGACGATGCCGGGCGACGCGGCGTCGAGCGTCACGGCGTTCTTCGAGGAGCCGCCCGGCCTCGCCCATCTCCATCCGCAGATCGTCTACGCAGGCGATACCGGCGCCGAACTGTCCCGCACCGGCGATGTCGGCGCGGCGACCCGCACCGGCGCCGTGATGATCGGCCTGCACGAGGCGCATTTCGCCGCCGCGCCCCTGCGGATCGTGTTCTTCCTCTGCGGGCTTATGGGCGCCGCGACCATCGCCTCCGGCCTCGTGCTCTGGACCGTCGCGCGGGCGCCGAAGGGCGCGGATCCGGCGGGGTTCGGCCTGCGCTTCGTGCGCGTGCTGAACCTCGGCACGATCGCCGGGCTGCCCACCGGGCTGGCCGCCTATTTCCTGGCCAACCGCCTGCTGCCGCTCGAACTCGCCGGCCGGGCGGATTGGGAGGTGCGCGGCTTCTTCGCGGCCTGGATCCTGTCAGCCCTGGCGGCGGCCTTCTACCCGAAGGTCAAGGCCTGGCCGGTGGCGCTCGGAATCGCGTCGTTCGGATTCCTGGCGATCCCGGTGGTCGATGCCCTCGCCGTGGGCCAGGCGCGGTTCCTCGGCTTCGACGCGGCGATGCTCGCGGTCGCCATCCTCCTCGGTCTCGGCGCCCGGCTCGCGGCCAGGCGGCCGAGCGGGTTCCGGGCGGCCCGGCCGAACCTGTCGCGAGCGGTGGAAGCGTGACCGCCTCGGCGCTGATCCTGAGCCTCTGCCTCAGCTTCTCGAGCTTCGCCGCCTTGGCGCTCAGCCTCGACCGGCACCACCGCGCCGTGTTCCGCGTGCCAGCGCCCCGCAATCGGACCCGGAGCCTGCGCGCCGCCGGCTGGTCGGGGCTCGCGGTCGCGTTCGCCGCCTCAGTCGCCTGCAGCGGTTGGAATTTTGGGCCGGTCCAGTGGATCGGCGGCCTCACCGGGGCGGCGCTCCTGGTGGTGGCGGTGATGTCCTACCGGCCGACTTGGCTACGGGCCGCGGCGGTGGCGGCGCTGCCGCTGGCGATGCTCGCCCTGCCCTTCGCCCTCGGGGCCTGAGACCCGGTCGCCGCGCTTACCGTCAAGGTCAGCAGGCTATCTTTAGAAGAATGCCAAAATGTTGGTCGAACAATCGTCGATCGCCCTTGGCATTTCCGTCGTTCTCGCGCCAGCAACAGGGGGGTTCGGACGAACCGAAAATTGTCCTCTCGCGATCCTGATCGGGAGGGCGTAGGATCAGCCCGCTCGCGCACTGGCCAAAAGTCCATCTTGATTCGGCACGCCAAAAGTCATTGGCTGCCATCCGAGCCGAACCGGACACAGTCGAGAACACCGGCGGTCCGCGTACCAGCTTCAGCCCAAGAGCCGCGGTTCGCGAGGCCGGGGCCAATGGAGGGAACAGAGCCATGAACAAGCCGGAATTTCTGGGCGACGCCCGGACCAAGTCGCCGTTCTCGGCCCGCTACGACAACTTCATCGGCGGCCAATGGGTCGCGCCGACGGCCGGCCGCTATTTCGAGAACACGTCCCCGATCACCGGCAAGGTGATCTGCGAGGTCGCCCGCTCCGACGCCTCCGACGTCGATAAGGCGCTGGACGCCGCCCACGCGGCCAAGGACTCCTGGGGCCGCACCGCCCCGGCCGAGCGCGCCCGCATCCTCAACAAGCTCGCCGACCGGATGGAGGAGAACCTCGACCTGATCGCGCTCGCCGAGACCTGGGACAACGGTAAGCCGATCCGCGAGACCACCAACGCCGACATCCCCCTGGCGATCGACCATTTCCGCTACTTCGCCGGCTGCGTCCGCGCCCAGGAAGGTTCGATCTCGGAGATCGACCACGACACGGTGGCCTATCACTTCCACGAGCCGCTCGGCGTCGTCGGCCAGATCATCCCGTGGAACTTCCCGATCCTGATGGCGGTCTGGAAGCTCGCCCCGGCGATCGCCGCCGGCAATTGCGTGGTGCTCAAGCCCGCCGAGCAGACCCCGGCCTCGATCCTGGTGGTGATGGAGCTGCTGGCCGACCTGCTGCCCCCCGGCGTGATCAACATCGTCAACGGCTTCGGCCTCGAGGCCGGCAAGCCGCTGGCCTCCTCGCCGCGCATCGCCAAGATCGCGTTCACCGGTGAGACGACCACCGGCCGCCTGATCATGCAATACGCCTCGCAGAACCTGATCCCGGTGACCCTGGAGCTGGGCGGCAAGTCGCCGAACATCTTCTTCGCCGACGTGGCCAACGAGGACGACGACTTCTTCGACAAGGCCCTCGAAGGCTTCACGATGTTCGCCCTCAACCAGGGCGAGGTCTGCACCTGCCCGAGCCGCGCGCTGGTGCACGAGTCGATCTACGACCGCTTCATGGAGCGGGCGATCAAGCGCGTGGAAGCGATCACCCAGGGCTCGCCCCTCGACCCTGCCACGATGATCGGCGCCCAGGCCTCCGGCGAGCAGATGGAGAAGATCCTCAGCTACATCGATATCGGCCGCCAGGAAGGCGCGCAGCTGCTCACCGGCGGCGAGCGCAACGTCAAGGACGGCGAACTGGCCGAGGGCTTCTACGTGCAGCCGACGGTGTTCCGCGGCCACAACAAGATGCGGATCTTCCAGGAGGAGATTTTTGGGCCGGTCCTGTCGGTCACGACCTTCAAGGACGATGCCGAGGCGCTGGCGATCGCCAACGACACGCTCTACGGCCTCGGCGCCGGAATCTGGACCCGGGACGGCACCCGCGCCTACCGCTTCGGCCGGGCGATCCAGGCCGGCCGCGTCTGGACGAACTGCTACCACGCCTACCCGGCCCACGCGGCCTTCGGCGGCTACAAGCAGTCCGGCATCGGCCGCGAGACCCACAAGATGATGCTCGATCACTACCAGCAGACCAAGAACATGCTGGTCAGCTACTCGGCCAAGAAGCTCGGCTTCTTCTGAGCTCTGGTCCGGGTCATCCCCCGAGCCGACTTCACCCCGGCCTCACGGCCGGGGTTTTTTCTTGGGAGGCCGATGCGTTTCGCGCCGTCATCCCGAGCCCGACACCCGTCCAGTTCCCCCCCTCATCCTGAGGTGCCCGCGCCAGCGGGCCTCGAAGGAGCCCTCCAGCCAGCCGCGCGATCCCTGGAGGGCTCCTTCGAGGCCTCCGCTACGCTTCGGCACCTCAGGATGAGGGCGGGGGTGGGATGGTCCGATTTGGCAGCAGTTCAAATCTTGCGCGCTGTAGAAATTCGAATCTCAGCACGCATATCCAACAATCAGCAGGGGAGGGCAGCATGAGTGCGGTTTCCACGCAAGAAGCCACCACCGCGGAGCAGACCGGGGCCGACGGCACGCCGCTGCGGGTCACCGCCACCCCGACGGCGCTCGCGTTGATCGACGAATTACGAGGCGAATACGGGCCGGTGATGTTCCATCAGTCCGGGGGCTGCTGCGACGGGTCCTCGCCGATGTGCTACCCGGTCGGCGACTTCTTGGTGAGCGACGGCGACGTCCACCTCGGCACCGTCGGCGGCGCCGACTTCTTCATCAGCCGATCACAGTTCGGGGTCTGGAAGCACACCCACCTGATCCTCGACGTGGTGCCCGGGCGCGGCGGCATGTTCTCGCTGGAAAACGGCCGCGAGAAGCGCTTCCATATCCGCTCGCGCCTGTTCACCGAGGCCGAGAACCGTGCGCTCGAGGGCGCGTGCAAGCTCTGAGGCGGGGAGGGGACCAATGGCGACCGTGAAGCTCTGGAGCGATGCCGAGGCGGAGGCCGACCCGCGGGTGCGGGCGGTGTTCGCCGATATCCGGGCGACCCGGGGCTCGGACGTCATCAACAATTTCTGGCGGGGCCTCGCCAACGATTCCGGCCTGCTGGAGCGGACATGGGCCAGCCTCAAGGTCGTGATGGGGCCGGGCAGCCTCGATCCGCTGACCAAGGAGCTGGTCTATATCGCGGTCTCGATCGCCAATGGCTGCCCCTACTGCATCCACTCGCACACCGCCGCGGCGGGCGCGAAGGGCCTGACCCCGGAGCAGCACGGCGAGTTCCTGGCGGTGGTCGGCATGGCGAACCAGACCAACGCCCTGGTCAACGGCATGCAGATCCCCGTGGACGCCGCGTTCAAGGTGGGCGAGTCATGAGCACCACATCCGAGACGGAGAGGCCGGGCCTGGTAGTCCTGCGCGAGAGCGCGCCGTTCCGGGGCAAGCAGGGCCACATCTATCGCCCGGCCATCTCGGCCGAGGCGGTGGGCGCCAAGGCCCTGCACATGCAGCTCCTGGAGATCCCGCCGGGCGAGCGCGCCCATGCCCACAAGCACGAATCGCACGAGACCGCGATCCACGTCCTGTCCGGGGTCTCGGGCTGCTTCTGGGGCGAGCGCCTGGAGCACCACGTGATCGCCGGGGCCGGCGAGTTCGTCTACATCGCCGCCGACGTGCCGCACCTGCCCTACAATCGCAGCCAGACCGAGCCGGTCACAGCGGTGATCGCCCGGACCGATCCCAACGAGCAGGAGAGCGTGGTGCTGCTGCCGGAACTCGAAGCTGGGGTCGATTGGTCGAAGGCGGAGGAATAGGCTTCCGGTCTGTCTGCCCGGCCGACTGAGCCAGCCGTTATTGGGGCGAACGGCTTTCCAAACCTCCCCCTCATCCTGAGGTGCCCGGCGAGCGAAGATCGCCGGGCCTCGAAGGAGGCCTCCAGATGCCTCAGCGACTTCTGGAGGCCTCCTTCGAGGCCTCCTCTTCGCTTCGGCACCTCAGGATGAGGCTGTGGGTGGGAAAACTCGGCCTCACACCAGCCCGGCGCTTCCCGCCTCAGCGCTACCGCTGCTCGCTCCGCTCATTGGCCAGCCGCTCGGCGCGGGTGCGCTCGTCGCCGGAGAGGCCGGACAGGGTCTGGTCGAGCCAGGCATCGGACAGGCCTTGCGCAGCGGCAGCGAGGTTCCAGGCCGCGGCCTCGATTGGGTTCTTGGCGACGCCGCGCCCGACCGCGTAGAGCCGCGCGACTCGGTTCTGCGCGATGGCATTGCCGCGGGAGGCCGCGTGCAGGAAGTAGCGAGCGGCCGAGCGCTCGTCCTTGGTCACGCCGTTGCCGTTGAACAACAGGATCGCGTACTCGACCTCGCTGGCGAGGTCGCCGTTATCGGCGCCGCGCCGGAACCACTGGGCCGCCTGGCTGGCATCCTTGGGGACACCGCGGCCCTGGAGGTAGAGAACGCCCAGATCGTGCTGAGCCGGCCCGATCTCGGCATCCGCGGCCTTGCGGAACTGCGCGGCGGCCGCCGCCTCGTCGGCGGTGGCACCGGTGCCGATCAGGATCAGCCCGAGGTTGTAGGCCGCCGTGGCCGAGCCGTTGGCGGTGGCCTGCTCCAGCCAGCGCCGGCCAGCCTTCGGGTCCTTCGGCATGCCGCGGCCGTCGAGCGCCATCAGCCCGAGGGACGACATTGCGGCGGCGTCGTTCTGAGCGGCCGCGAGGCGGTACCATTCGGCCGCCTTCACCGGGTTCTGCTTGATGCCGAGACCCTGGTTGTACAACTCGCCCAGCAGCGTCATCGCCGCCGCATCCTTCGGATTGGCCTCGATCCGCTTGGTCGCCTCCCGGAAGGCGGTGACGTACTGGCCGCGCTGGTAGGCGCCGTAGGCGAGATCCGCCGGCTGGCCGTTATTGGGCGGCACGGCACCTCGGGAATAGTTCGGCGTGTACGGGCTCGGAAGCTCCGGCGTCGTCTTCTTGTCGGAGGGGGCAGCGGTCTTCGCCGGGTCGAGGGGCCCGGACGCGGCGAGCGTCGGCAGCGGCCACGCCGCCGCCAGGAGCACCGCAAGCCTCAAGGCGCGGAGATTCACGCGGCCTGACCTTCGAGCAGGGCTTGCGCCCGCACGACGGCGTCCGCGTCGGTCAGCCAGAGCGCACTCTCCAGGCCGATGAACTCGGCGCCCGTCGCGACCAATGGGCCGATCTCGTCCGCCACCACCGCGACCGCGACGCAGGGGGTCTCAAAAATCTCCACCCACCATTCGGCCCGCGCCAGCACGGTCTCGGCCTCGGGGGCGACGCCGTCCGGGTAGAGGCCGCCGAACATCAGGTAGTCGATGCCGGCCTCGCCCGCCTCCATGGCGCCGTGCTTGGTCTCCAGGCCGCCAGCCCCGAGGATGCGGCCATCCCGGAGGCGGTCGCGCAGGTCCTTCAGATCGCGCGGCTTGTCGACATGGACGCCGTCCGCGCCGCCCCGGGTTGCCACCGAGACGAGGTCGCCGGTGAAGCCCGGGCAGGCCACCACTAGGGCCGCGCCGGTCTCCTGCGTGATCGGCGCGACCTGCTTCACGCGGGCGGTGAGCCCGCGCTCGTCGGTGGCGGCAAGCCGCAGGATCACGGCCGCGACATCGCCCACCTTGCAGGCCGCGCCGAGCGCGGCCGCGAAGGCGTCGATGCCGTCGGCATCCAGGCCGTGGGGCCCCAGGAGGGCGAGGCGCTGCTTGCTGCTCATCGGTTCGGCTGCCCGGCGTGTCAGCGCGCGCCGATCTTCGGATCGAGCGAGCCGCTGGCGTAGCGCTTCGCCATCTCGGAGACGGAGATCGGTCGGATCTTCGAGCCCTTGCCGGCGGTGCCGAACTCCTCGAAGCGCTGCTTGCACAGCTTGGTCATCGCATCCATGGCGGGCTTCAGGTACTTGCGCGGATCGAACTCGGACGGGTTCTCGGTAAGCACCTTCCGGATCTGGCCGGTCATCGCCATGCGGTTGTCGGTGTCGATGTTGATCTTGCGCACGCCGTGCTTGATACCGCGCTGGATTTCCTCGACCGGCACGCCCCAGGTCGGCTTCATCTGGCCGCCATACTGGTTGATGATGTCCTGAAGGTCCTGCGGCACCGACGACGAACCGTGCATCACCAGGTGGGTGGTGGGCAGGCGGCGGTGGATCTCCTCGATCACGTTCATCGCGAGCACGTCGCCGTCAGGTTGGCGGGTGAACTTGTAGGCGCCGTGGCTGGTGCCCATGGCGACCGCGAGCGCGTCGACCTTGGTGGCCTCGACGAACTTCACCGCCTCGTCCGGGTCGGTGAGCAGCTGGTCGTGGCTCAGCGTGCCCTCGGCGCCGTGGCCGTCCTCGGCCTCGCCCTGGCCGCTCTCCAGCGAGCCGAGCACCCCGAGCTCGCCTTCCACCGAGACGCCGGCCCAATGGGCCATCTTGGTGACGTTGCGGGTGATCTCGACATTGTAATTGTAGTCGGCCGGGGTCTTGCCGTCGGCTTTCAGTGATCCGTCCATCATCACCGAGGTGAAGCCGTACTGGATCGCGGTGGCGCAGGTCGCCTCGTTGTTCCCGTGGTCGAGATGCATGCAGACCGGGATGTGCGGGTAGATCTCGACCAAGCCGTCGATCAGCTTGGCCAGCACCACGTCGTTGGCGTAGGCGCGGGCACCGCGGCTCGCCTGGAGGATCACCGGCGAGTCGGTGGCATCGGCCGCCGCCATGATCGCCAGGCCCTGTTCCATGTTGTTCAGGTTGAAGGCCGGTACGCCGTACTCGTACTCGGCCGCGTGGTCGAGGAGCTGCCTCAGGGTGATCCGTGCCATGGTGGTCTGTCTTCCCGCTTGCCGTCTGGTGGTCCGCCCGATCGCCGCCGGCGCCGGAAACCTCAGTGGACTTGCACAGGCAAGTCTGCCGAGGTTCTTACCTGTACATCGTGTCAAACGCCGACCGGCTTATCCGTTCGGTGAAGGACGCTCAGCGCGCCCTGTTCTCAAGGACCGTGACCCGCTCTTCGACCTCGCTGACGCGGGCATCGAAGTCGCCCGCGGTCGCGCGCATCATCACCAGCATGCCGGCGGCGTTGCGGCGATCCTTGCGCAGGCTCGCCTCAAGCTTGTCGAAGCGCGCAAGCGTCTCGGCCCGAAACGCCGTCGTTTCCGCTCGCAACTGCGCGATGCTGCCCTGAATGCCCTTCAGGATCTCGATCGTCACGTTCTCCACGGTGCCACTCATCGACTCAGGGCCCCCGCCGTCCGAGGCCGGGAGTATAGATAGGTGCATCGCGGCGCGGGAGGAGCGCACAGAAGGCTCCGCCGCGCGGTTTTCAGCGCGGTTTTCAGCCCTTCGCCCGTAGCGCCTCGACGCCCGGCAGGGCCTTGCCTTCCAGCCATTCGAGGAAGGCGCCGCCGGCGGTGGAGACGTAGGTGAAGTGGCCAGCCACGCCCGCATGGTTGAGGGCGGCCACGGTGTCGCCGCCGCCGGCCACCGAGACGAGCTGGCCGGCCTTGGTGCGCGCGGCCGCGTGCTTCGCGGCAGCCACCGTGGCGGCGTCGAACGGGGCGAGCTCGAAGGCGCCGAGCGGGCCGTTCCAGACCAGGGTCTTGGCGCCGTCGATGGCGGCGTTGATCTCGGCGACCGAGCGCGGCCCGGCATCGAGGATCATGCTGCCCTCGGGCACCGCATCCACCGGTACGGTCTCGTGCGGCGCCTGGGCCTTGAACTCGGTCGCCGCCACCGCGTCCACCGGCAGGATGATCCGGCAGCCGGCGTTGTCCGCCGCCGCCAGGATGCGGATGGCGGTCTCGGCGAGATCCTTCTCGCACAGGGACTTGCCCACCGCCTTGCCTTGCGCATGCAGGAAGGTGTTGGCCATGCCGCCGCCGATCACCAGCATGTCGACCTTGGCGACGAGATTTTCCAAGAGGTCGATCTTCGACGAGACCTTGGCGCCGCCGACCAGCGCGATGACCGGGCGCTGCGGCGCTTCCAATCCCTTGGTCAGGGCCTCCAGCTCGGCCTGCATCTCGCGACCGGCGAAGGCCGGCAGGCGGTGGGCCAGCCCCTCGGTCGAGGCATGGGCGCGGTGAGCCGCGGAGAACGCCTCGTTGACGTAGATGTCGCCGTTGGCCGCGAGCGCGTCGGCGAAGGCCGGATCGTTCTTCTCCTCGCCGGCGTGGTAGCGGGTGTTCTCCAGGAGCAGGACGTCGCCGTCCTTCAGGGCCGCAACCGCCCGGGCCGCGTCGTCGCCGACGCAATCGGCCGCGAAGCCGACGGGGCGGCCGAGCGCTTGGCTCAGCGCCGGCACGACCGGCTCCAACGAATCCTTCGGCTCGCGCTTGCCCTTGGGGCGGCCGAAATGGGCCAGCAGGATCACCTTGGCGCCCTTGTCGGCGACCTCCCGGATCGTCGGGACGACGCGTTCGATGCGGGTCGCGTCGGTGACGCGGCCGTTCTCCATCGGCACGTTGAGATCGACGCGCATCAGCACGCGCTTGCCCGTCAGGGCGCCGGCGTCGTCGAGGGTGCGGAAGGCGCTCATGCGGTCCTGTTGCGATTACTGGGCGGTGGTGGCGGCCGGCGCCGGGATCAGGCGGTCGAGGTTCAGGCGCTGCACCGCGACCATCAGCACGACGGTGAGGATTGCGGTGATCACGGCGGTCAGCACCAGGGCGCCGGTCCCGGGCAGCCGCCGGGTGCGGTCGGCGAGGCCGCGCATCTCGGTGCGCAGGGCGGCCAGGTCGGATTGCCGGGCGGATTCGTTCATCCGGTTGGAGGCGATCTCGACCTTGTCCTCGACCCGCGACAGCAAAGCTTCGGAGCGGGCGTACTTGTCCTCGATCCGCGAGCACTTGTCCTCGATGCGCGCGAGCTGGTCGATGAGGTGGCTGGCCGGCAGCCCCTGCGACGGCGTCGTGGCGACCGGAGCCGCGGCCGGCGGGGGCGCTACGGGTTTCGGCGTGGGCGTCACGATGGCGCCCTGTCCGCTCGACGTGCCCTGCGAAGCGTCGGTCATCCCGGGATGATCCCCTGGTTCGAGGTTGAGCCGTTCGGTCGAAGAAACGCCCGCCGACCCTCTCAGGGCCGGCGGGCGGCAGGTTCTTTAGATGAGCTTGGCCATCGCCACAGCCGTGTCGGCCATGCGGTTCGAGAAGCCCCACTCATTGTCGTACCAGGACAGGATACGCACGAAGGTACCGTCCATGACCTTGGTCTGGTCGAGGTGGAAGGTGGACGAGTGCGGGTCGTGGTTGAAGTCGATCGAGACGTTCGGCCGGTCGGTCACGCCGAGCACGCCCTTGAGCGGGCCCGCGGCGGCGGCCTTGATCGCGTCGTTGATCTCCTGGACCGAAGTGGCGCGCTTGGCCGTGAACACCAGGTCCACTGCCGAGACGTTCGGGGTCGGCACGCGGATCGCGGTGCCGTCGAGCTTGCCCTTCAGCTCCGGCAGGACCAAGCCCACGGCCTTGGCGGCGCCGGTGGAAGTCGGGATCATCGAGAGCGCGGCGGCGCGGCCCCGGTAGAGATCCTTGTGCATCTGGTCCAGCGACGGCTGGTCGTTGGTGTAGGAGTGGATCGTGGTCATGAAGCCGCGCTCGATGCCCACGGCCGCGTCCAGCACCTGGGCGACGGGCGCCAGGCAGTTGGTGGTGCAGGAGGCGTTCGAGACGACGAGATGCTCGGCGGTCAGCTTGTCGTGGTTGACGCCGTAGACCACGGTCAGGTCGGCGCCGTCGGCCGGGGCCGAGACCAGGACGCGCTTGGCGCCGGCGTCGAGATGGGCCTTGGCCTTGTCCTTCGAGGTGAAGATGCCGGTGCATTCCAGCGCGATGTCGACGCCGAGATCGCGGTGCGGCAGCTCGGCCGGGTTGCGCACGGCCGTGACCTTGATGCGCCGGCCGTTGACCACCAGGAACTCGCCGTCCACCGCGACCTCGCCGGGGAACCGGCCGTGCACGGAATCGAAGCGGAGCAGGTGGGCGTTGGTCTCCACCGGGCCGAGATCGTTGATCGCCACGACCTCGATGTCGGTCCGGCTGGCTTCTGCGATCGCGCGCAGGACGTTGCGGCCGATGCGTCCGAACCCGTTGATGGCAACCTTCGTCACGGCGTCACTCCTTCCTGATGCGGCTCACCGCGCGCCGGACCCGCAGAACGGTCTCGGCTGGCCCGCCTCCAGGCCGACGGGGCGGATCTGGGCGGGCGGGTTTGAACCTGCGATGAACCGGGCCGGGAGAGGCCGGGCTCCGCTGCCCTCACGCGTCGGGTCCGACGGTGGCGGCTGGGGCCTCTCACGGACCGGCCATCCGGCATGTCTTTTGCGGACCCTTTCGAGAGCGCGCGGCTGTCTAACATGGCGTCTCCACCTGTCAAACGCACGCGCGTGACAAACATGGCGGTATCCCACATCCAATAATTAGGTGCGGGCGTTGGCGATTGCTGAGCCGTAGGCGATTGCGCGCGCACCGACATTTCGGACTGGAATTCCCGGCCCATCCGGCCGAAACTTGCACCCCTGAAGCATCGACGTCGCCCGGACGCCGGCCACCCCGTTTCGGGACGATGCGTGCGGCGAGCGGAGCCCCATGGCCGACGACAGCACAGAGACGACGCGCCCGATCGACGACGCCTTCGCCCGGCTCGACGCCGCGCTGGCCCGCCTGGACGCGGTCGTGGTCCGCCGCCTGGAGGCCGAGGCCGAGCCGGACGACCGGGATGCCGAGCTGGCGCTGATGGACGAGGACCGGGCGCGCCTCGCCGCCGCCCTCGACGCGGCGAGCGCCCATCTCGCCGATGTCGAGGCCACGACCGGCGCGGTCGGCCAGAGGCTCGACCGCGCGATCGAGACGGTGCAGGGCGTGCTCGGCCGCGCCTGACCGCCTCCCTCACGCAAAGCCGTCCCTCGGAGCGATCCTTGCCCCAGATCAACGTGACCATCGACGGAAAGCTCTACCGCATGGCCTGCGGGGCCGGCGAGGAGGCCCATCTCACCGGGCTGGCCGAGAGCTTTGGGACGCGCATCGGCGAGATGCGCCAGAGCTTTGGCGAGATCGGCGACATGCGCCTGCAGGTGATGGCCGCCCTGACCATCGCCGACGAGCTGGCCGAGCTGCGCACCCGCTTCGCCGCCCTGGAAGCCGAGACGACCGCGCTGCGCAAGACCGCGGAGGCCGCCGAGCGCAGCCGCGCGGAGGATGCCGCCCGCGCCGCTGATGGGATCGGGCGGGCGGCTGAGCGGATCGGGAAGCTGGCGGATTCGCTGGGGGGGAGTGGGGTGGGGAAGGGTGGGGTGGCTCGGGAGGTGGTGTGAAAACATTATTGGAGGTCAGTTTTAGACCACCGGAGAAACCCGGAAGGCGGACGCTAACTCTTGCCGCGACGGGAGACAGTTTTGCGCAGCCACGGGACGTTCCGCACTTGCCCACTAGCGAACATTCGCTGAAGCGAGCAGTCGGAGCCGAAAAAGCGTGTATCGGCAGGGTGACGGCGGATGGTAGTCTCAGACGGAGATACGCCCATCCGGCCCGGAAAGTAATATGAACCAATTGGCCCCGCTTGCTACCGGGATGCTCCGGACGAACCTTCGCGGCCAAATCCGGTAGACGCATCTCCCGAAATGGAAGGCGCTCCTGCCGCTTTTCGAAGCGGTCATGAACTCGTTCCAGGCTATTCAAGACGCTCAGAAGGCGCGGCAACATAGAATCGTCATCGCGGTCGATCGTGAGACAGGGCTTTTTACAGAAGCAGAGCCGCCGGTCATCGGATTCGAAATAACCGATACCGGAATCGGATTCACCGACGATAATTTCAACTCTTTTAATACAGCCTATTCCGATCATAAATTCGATCGCGGAGGGAAGGGCCTTGGGCGTTTCATGTGGCTGAAAGCGTTCGACGAAGTCCACATTCGGAGCGTCTTCAGATCGCAGGGGGCGGAGGAAAAACAACAGCTTTGGAAGAGAGTTTTCCGCTTTGGCTTTGACTACGACCCCAATGGCGCTGCGGCCGAGCGAATAAATCAGGGAATCGAGGCCACGTCTGTTCGACTATCCGGGTTCCGCGCACCTTACAAATCCGAATGCCCGCGCGGTGTGGATCAGTTAGCGCTAAGGTTAGCAGAACATTTCATTCTAGTTCTGATGCAACCAGATTGCCCAGAGCTAGAAATCCATGATCAAGGGAAGCGTGTCTCGGTCAACGCCGTCTTCCATGACCATTTTCATAATAATGCTACTAGTGCGACATTTGAAATCTCTGAACGGCAATTTCAGGTTAACGGGTTCCGATTGACGTCTCCCCGGGCGTCAAAGCACCGTCTAATTTACGCTGCAAATCACCGCGGCGTGCTGACAGAAATGCTAGAGCAATACATTCCAAATTTGTCTGGGCGACTAATTGATCAAGACGGAAAATCTTTCGTCTATTTAGCAGTAGTTCAAGGTGATTATTTAAACGAAAAAGTAAATAACTTTCGAACCGATTTCGAGCTAAAAGACGATACGGACGAAGCACAAGCAGAACTTATAGTCGATGACGATCTACGTCGATCTGACATACGAAGCAAATGCGTAGATTGTGTTGAGAGCGATCTTCTCGGCTTCATCGATGATCTCAACAAGTCGAAGACTGATCGTATCATTTCTTACGTTCGTAGCGAGGCGCCGCAATATAAGCCAATGTTGCGCTACCTTCGTAGCTTCGTCCGTGCAATTTCCCCGAATGCTTCAAAGACTGAAATCGAATTGGCGCTACATCGAGAGCTTCATCAGCGCGAGGTAACTCTCAAGCGCGAAGGGTCCCGAATGTTGACGGAGGCGGCAAAGCAAGAAAATTACGAACATTACAGAAGTCGATTAGCGGAGTTTATGGAGCGTTCAAACGAGCTTGGCCTTTCAGCTCTTGCCCAATACGTGGCTCATCGCAAGATCATCATCGAACTTTTCGAAAAATCCCTTTCATCCGACAAGAAGACAGATCGTTATCCCCTCGAGGAGGCAGTGCACAATATCCTGTTATCGATGCGGTCGACGGATGAAGAAACACTATATTCACAACAAAATCTCTGGATTATAGATGAGCGTTTAAATTATCACTCATACATTGCATCCGATAAACCGTTAAATTCTCATGCGCAATTCGAATCTAGTTCGAAAAAGCGGCCTGACCTGTTCATCTTTGACCGAAAAATAGCTTTTGCCGAAGGCGATGGCGATGGCTCGCCGATCAGCAGCATTACTGTTGTAGAGTTCAAGCGCCCGCAGCGCGACGACTATGGCGATATGGACAATCCACTGAAGCAAGTGATCGATCAAATTCAAACGATTAGGAGCGGTAAATTCAAGACGGAACGTGGTCGGCCGATCCCTGTCGCCAACGAAAAAATACCCGCTTTTGCGTATATCGTCTGCGACATTACACCAAGTTTACGTGAGGCGCTTGTTGATCGTGACGCAAAACGGACGCCCGACGGCCTGTCATTTTATGGCTATCACTCAAATCATGGTATTTATTTCGAGGTAATTGACTACGGAAAGCTATTGACTGACGCCAAACGACGCAACAGGGTCTTCTTCGAAAGGCTCAACCTTATGGACGCTGATCACAAGTGAAGAACATTCACGCTGCGTCATCGCACGGTCGACCAGCATTGCGATGAGCAGAAGGCTATGAACTTAAAAAATTCCTTATTCAGTAAGACTCAATTCTTTCGAATTTCAATCCAAGCCGATTTATTTTACACACTGGAGATTTATATTATCTCTGGTGCTTGCCGATGCTTATAGCAGTTTTCATAACTCGGCAGGAAAGAGAAAGTTAGATACCAACCCCCGTCCCCTCAACCAACCGTATCCGCAATAAACCGCCCCAGCGCAGCCGCGGCCCGCAGCATATGCGCCCGCATCCGCCGGGCAGCCAGCTCGCCGTCGCCCTCGGCGATGGCCGACAGAATCTCGCCGTGCTCGTCCCAAGACCGGCGGATCCGGTCGGCGTGGCGGAGCTGGGTCCGGCGGAAGGCGGCCAGGCGCTCGCGGATCGCCAGGGCCTGCTCGGCCATGAAGCCGTTATGGGTCGCCGCGTAGAGCGACTCGTGGAAGGCGCGGTTGAGCCGGTCGTAGGCGTCCACGTCCCCGGCCTCGACGGCGGCGGCGGAATCCGCGTGGAGGTCCATCAGCCGGCCGCGCTCCAGCGGCGTCATCCGGTAGGTCGCGAGCCGGGCGCAGAGCGCCTCGATCTCCGCGGTGGTCTCGAACATGTCGGCGATGCGCTCGGGCGTCAGCCGGGCCACCACCACGCCCCGGCGGGGCCGTATCTCGACCAGCCCCGAGGCCGCGAGCTGGCGCAGGGCCTCCCGCACCGGGGTGCGCGAGGCGCCGTAGCGCTGGGCGAGGTTCTGCTCGTCCAGGGCCGTCCCGGCCGGGAGTTCGCCCGAGGTGATCGCGTCGGTCAGCGCGTTGCGGATCCGGTCCGAGAGCAGACCACTGTCGATCGTCTGGATGTCGCCGTGCATCAACTGGTCCCGCGCCCCGTCAGATCGGGCGCGCTCGCTGACGCCGAACCGGTATCCACTTCGGCGGCGAGCGCTTCGGAACGCTCAACCGACCAGCGCCCGCACCGTCAAGTAGAAGATCGAGGGACCGACCAGACAGCCGATTCCGGTGTGGAAGGTGGCGGTGAGCGCCCCGTAGGGCACGAGCTTCGGGTCGGTGGCCGCGAGCCCGCCGGCGACGCCGCTCACCGTGCCCATCAGCCCGCCATAGGCCATGGCCGAGCGCGGGTTGTCGAGGCCGATCAGCTTGGCGACCAGCGGCGTGCCGACCATCACCATCACGGCCTTGGTCACCCCGGTGGCGATGGACAGCGCCATGACGGTGGAATCCGCCCCGATCGCCGCCCCGGTCACCGGGCCGACGATGTAGGTGATCGCGCCCGCCCCGATGGTCGTGATCGAGACCGCGTCGTGATAGCCGAACGCGACCGCCGTGAGCGTGCCGACCAGGAACGGGATGATCGTGCCGAGCGCCAGCGCCAGCACGCCGATCAGCCCGGCGCGGCGGGCCTCGGTCACGTCGACCTCGAAGGCGGTGGCGACGATGGCGAAGTCGCGCAGCATCGCCCCGCCCATCAGGCCGATCCCGGCCAGCGCCGGGATGTCGGCGATGCCCTTCTTGCCGCCGGTGTAGAGCCCGCCGACATAGGCGAGCACCAGCCCCAGCACGATCGCGATGGCCGAGCCGTGAACGCGGCCCTTCGTGAAGCGTTTGGCTGCCAGGTTGGAGACCAGGATCAGCGCGCCGACCAAAGCGAAGGCCGCCACCAGGCTCTGCTCGACGAAGACGTGCTCGATGCCGTGCCAGATGTAAGGTCCGAGTTCCATGGCGCTCACCCCTGCTTCCCGGCGGGCACCGGATCGGCCTCACCGCCGATCACCGATCCGCCATGCTCGACCTCCGGGCTGCCCGGGTCGCGCCGGCCGATCCGGCTCAGCAGCGCCACGGCGCCGAAGCACAGGACCAGGGAGCCGGTGGCCGCGATGATCACGATCGGGCCGCCGCTCACCGCCGCGACCACGTTCTGCTGGGCCGCCATGGCGACCACGATCGGGATGTACATCCCCGCCCAGAACTCGACGCCGAACTGGATGCCCTTGGTCAGGCCGCCCCGGCGGGAGAGCCAGAGCCGGGCGAGGATCAGCAGGATCATGGCGATGCCGACGCCGCCGACATTGGCCTTCACCCCCAGCGCGACGCCGAGGAGATCGCCGAGATACACGCCGAGCAGCGTGCACGTGGCCAGGAGGGCGACGCCCAGGACGATCATCGGCCCCGCCCTCCGGCAGGACCAGTCTCGGCGCAAGGCGACGCCAGTCTCGACGCGCTCGGCATGGGGTGTTTCCTTCCCGAATCAGTTCTGTGTTGATTGTCGATCAGTATGCAGGATATTGACACTTCAGCAATCCCGTATACGAAACCGTGATAAGACCGGCTTTGAAAATGCAAGGCGGCGGGCATATCCTGCCTCTCACATACCGAGGGAGACAGCCGGATGACAGAGTGGCGCGGCGAGAGGCAGGCCCGCGATGCGCGCATCCAGGCGGGGCGCGCCCATGCCGACGGCAAGGTCGTCCCGGCCGGGTCCGTCATCGACCTGCTGGAGGCGGTGCTCCGCCCCGGTGACCGGGTCTGCCTGGAGGGCGACAACCAGAAACAGGCGGATTGCCTGGCGCGGGGGCTCGCCGCCTGCGACCCGGGCAAGGTCCACGACCTGCACATGGTCCAGTCGGGCATCGTGCTGCCGGAGCATCTCGACGTGTTCGAGACCGGCATCGCCAAGCGGCTCGACTATTCCTATTCCGGCCCGCAGGGCGCCCGCATCGCCAAGATGCTGTACGGCGGTCAGATCCAGCTCGGCGCGGTGCACACCTATCTCGAGCTGTTCGCCCGCTACTTCGTGGACCTCACGCCCCACGTGGCGCTGATCGCCGGCGTCTCGGCCGACCGCGACGGCAACCTCTATACCGGCCCCAACACCGAGGACACGCCCACCGTCGTGGAGGCCACCGCCTTCAAGAACGGCGTGGTGATCGCCCAGGTGAACCAGATCGTCGACAAGGTGCCCAGGGTCGACATCCCGGGCGACCGGATCGACTTCGTGGTCGAGGCCGACACGCCGTTCTACGTCGAGCCGTTGTTCACCCGTGACCCGGCGGCGATGACCGAGACCCAGATCCTGATCGCCATGATGGCGATCAAGGGCATCTATGCCGAGTACGGCATCCGCCGCCTCAACCACGGGATCGGCTTCGGCACCGCGGCGATCGAGCTGCTGCTGCCGACCTACGGCGAGAAGCTCGGGCTCAAGGGCCAGATCTGCACCCATTGGGCGCTCAACCCGCACCCGACCCTGATCCCGGCGATCGAATCTGGCTGGGTCAAACAGGTCCACTGCTTCGGCTCGGAAGTCGGCATGGACCGCTACATCCGCGCGCGGCCGGACATCTTCTTCACCGGGGCCGACGGCTCCCTGCGCTCGAACCGGGCCTTCTGCCAGACGGCCGGCCTCTACGCCTGCGACATGTTCATCGGCGCGACCCTCCAGATCGATCTGATGGGCCATTCCTCGACGATCACGCAGTCGCGGGTGGCGGGCTTCGGCGGCGCGCCCAACATGGGTTCCGACCCGCATGGCCGCCGCCACCCGTCCGATGCCTGGATGAAGGCCGGCCGCGAAGGCCAGGTCGTCGGCGATCCCGCGCTGATGCGCGGCCGCAAGCTGGTGGTGCAACTGGTCGAGACCTTCGGGGAAAAGCTGGTGCCGACCTTCGTAGAGAAGCTCGATGCCCTGGAGCTGGCGAAAAAAATCGGGCTCGAGCTGGCGCCGGTGATGATCTACGCCGACGACGTCACCCACATCGTCACCGAGGAGGGCATCGCCAACCTCCTGCTCTGCCGCGACGCCGACGAGCGCGAGCAGGCAATCCGCGGGGTCGCCGGCTACACCGATGTCGGCCGCGGCCGGGACCGCGCCAAGGTCGAGGAGCTGCGCGCCCGCGGCGTGATCCGCCGGCCGGAGGATCTCGGCATCGAGCCCCTCGACGCCGACCGGGCCTTGCTCGCGGCCAAGTCGATCAAGGATCTGGTGCACTGGTCGGGCGGCCTCTACGAGCCGCCCGCGAAGTTCCGGAACTGGTGAGACGGCCGCGATGGGCCGGCCACTCCCATCCACACCCTCATCCTAAGGTGCCGCGCGATCGCAGATCGCACGGCCTCGAAGGAGGCCTCCAGAGGCCGCTCAGATCACGGGAGGGCTCCTTCGAGGCCTCCGCCACGCTCCGGCACCTCAGGATGAGGTGTTCTGTTTGGATGACGGGACGTCCTGCGAGGAACCGACCATGGAATCCCTGACCTTCCGCCACACCACCAAAAAGCCGCTGCCCGGCTCGGTGCCGAACGCCATCACCGGCGTGGTGGCCTCGGGCAACCTGGAGATCCTGCTGGAGCGGGTGCTGCCCCCCGATGCCTGCGAGGTCGCCATCGAGACGCCGATCGCCGGCTACGGCCCCGTCTGGGAGGCGGTGGTGGCGGATTTCGTCGCCCGGGCCCAGCCCGGCGGCCTGCGCATCAGCATCAACGACGGCGGCGCCCGTCCCGACACCGTGTCCCTGCGCCTGCTTCAGGGCGCCCGGCTGATGGAGGCCTGACCATGGCTGGCGCGCACGCCGCGAGCACCGACCCCGACGCCCTGAGCTGGTACGAGGCCACCGCCCGCCAGCGCGTGGTGGCGCTCGCCGATCCCGGCAGCTTCCATGAGTTTCTGCCCCCGACCGAGCGGCGCATGAGCCCGCACCTGCCGCTGTTCGACCTGCCGCGCGCCTTCGATGACGGCATCGTGGTCGGCCGCGCCGCACTCGACGGCGAGACGGTGCTGGTGGCCGCCCAGGAGGGCCGGTTCATGGGCGGGGCCTTCGGGGAGATCCATGGGGCGAAGCTCGTCGGGCTTCTGCGCGCCGCGCTCACCCTGAAACCGGCGGCCGTGCTGATCCTGTTCGATACCGGCGGCGTCCGGCTCCAGGAGGCCAATGCCGGCGAGACCGCCATCGCCGAGACCATGCGGGCGATCGTCGATGTCCGCGCTGCCGGCATCCCGGTGATCGGGCTGATCGGCGGCCGGGCCGGCTGCTACGGTGGCGGCGGGCTCATTGCGGGCACCTGCTCGCGGCTCGCGGTCTCGGAGGGCGGCCGGATCTCGGTCTCGGGCCCCGAGGTAATCGAGACCAACAAGGGCGCGGAAGAGTTCGATTCCCGCGACCGGGCGCTGGTCTGGCGGACCATGGGCGGCAAGCACCGCCGGCTGATCGGCGGCGCCGACGCCTTCTGCGCCGACAGCGTCTCGGCCTTCCGGCAGGCCGCGCTGGACCTGATCGGCCGGGCTCCGGCCTTCGACCTCGCGACTCTAGAGGCCGAGCAGGACCGGCTCGAATCGCGGATCGCGCGCTTCGGCGATTGCCGGGACGCCACCGATGTCTGGGCGCGGCTCGGCGTCAACGATCCCGAATCCGTGCCCGCCATGGACACGCGCGCCTTCGACGAGACCGTAGCCCGGGTGAGGGAGGCCGACCATGACGCTCGCTGAGATCCTGGCCGGGCTGTTTCCGCAGGGCCATTCCGTCACATTGCGCGACGGCCTCGTGACCGGCGGCGGCCCGTTCGCGGGCGGAAAGCTCCACGTCGTCGGGGTCGATGGCGACACGCCGCTCGGGGTCGACGGGGCGCTCGTCCTGTCGCGCGCCGTGCTCGACGCGGTCCGGTCGGGCGACAAGGCGCCGATCCTGGTGGTGGTCGATTCCGACAGCCAGCGCATGAGCCGGCGCGACGAGCTCCTGGGGCTCAACGAGTGCCTGGCCCATCTCGCCAAGGCGCTGCTGCTCGCCGACCGCTCCGGCCACCCGACCATCGGCCTGATCTACGGCCACTCGGCCGCCGGCGCCTTCATCGCCACCGCGCTGGCGACCCGGATCCTGGCGGCGCTGCCCGGCGCCAACCCGAGCGTGATGGACCTGCCCTCGGTGGCGAAGGTGACGAAGCTGCCGCTGGACAAGCTCCAGGAGATGGCGAAATCGACGCCGGTCTTCGCCCCCGGGCTCGACAACATGGTGGCGGCCGGGGCTGTCCACGTCGTGCTCGATCCGGCCAAGCCGCTCGACGGCCAGATCCACGACCTGATCGCCAACCTCCAACCGGGCGACGACCGGGATCGCCTCGGCGAAGAGCGCGGCGGGCGGCCGGTGGCGCGGGGAATCAGCGTGGCGGTGATCGCGCAGGCCGAGCGCGGATAGGGCCCGAACCGCATACCGTCATTGCGAGCGCAGCGAAGCAACCCAGTGAGGCGCGACGTCCGGGGATTGCGCGCTGCCCTAGGTTGCTTCGCTGCGCTCGCAATGACGGAGGGATCATTGGGACGCTCAGCCGGACCAATCACCCTGTCATTCCAGGGCCGCGCAGCGGAGCCCCGGAATGACTTGGCAGCAGCTCCGCGGTCCGTAACGTGTCAGGATCCGGCTGAAGATCGTGTTTCCCGACACGATCACCCAACGCCTCAAAGAACGGTCGCGGATGGGACAGGCCCCTCAACCAAACATTGAAACTCGCACGCCCGGCACCGTCACCCGGCAGGACCTCGTCCACGTCGATCCCGGCGCCTGGGCGTCCTGGCTCCGCAGCCGCGAGGATCTCGCGGGCGTGCCACATCTCGCCGGCTGGGCCGAGGCCTGCCGTCCGCTGATCGTCCGCCGCCGGGTCCCGGGGGAGGGCGCCGAAACCGTGCCGCTCGGCCTGCCGCTGCCGCCCGCCGACGGCAAGCGCCGGATCGGCTTGGCCCTGCCGGCCGAACACCTGACCCGCCTCAACGGCCCGAGCTTGGCCGAGGCCGCCGCCCATGCCCCCGCCGCCTGGCAGGCGACGATCGCCGCCGCTTTGGCCCTCGGCGACAGCTACGGCTCAAATCCCCGTCCGTTCGGTGGCCTGCTGTGGCAGGCGATGACCGGCCTCGTCTACCTGACAGCCACATCCGACCTCGACCTGCTCTGGCCCTGCCGGGAACCGGTGCCCACCGGCCTGCTCGACCGGCTCGCTTCCATCGCTGAAAAGGCTCCAATGCGCCTCGACGGCGAGATCCTGCTGCCGGACGGGACCGGCCTGCACTGGCGCGAGCTGCGCGACGCCCCCGAAGGCGGGACGGTGCTGGCGAAAGGCCTGGACGGCCTGGGGATGCGTCCGGTCGCCCCCCTGCGAACCTGGGAACCCGCATGAGCGTCGCGATCCTGCTCTCCGGCCAGGGCGGCCAGCATCCCGGGATGTTCGACCTCACCGCCGACCATCCGGCCGCGCAGGCGGTCTTTGCCGCAGCGACGCCGCTCCTCGGCGGCACCGACCCGCGCGCCCTCGCCCGGAGCGGCGGCGACGCGCTCCACGCCAACCGGGCCGGGCAGATCCTGTGCTGCACCGGCGCACTCGCCGCCTGGCGGGCGCTCGGCTTCACCGGCCGCGCGATCGTGGCCGGCTACAGCATCGGTGACCTCGCCGCCTGGGGCGTCGCCGGCCGGATCGCCGATCCCGACATCCTGGCCCTGGCTGCCCGGCGGGCCGAGGCCATGGATGCCGCCTCGGGGGAGGGGTTCGGGCTCGCCGGGATCCGGGGGCTCACCCTCGACGCGCTCGACGCCCTGGCCGGCCGGCATGATTGCCACCTCGCCATCCGCAACGCCCCCGATAGCGGCGTGGTCGGGGGGAGGCGGGATGCGCTCGACGCCCTGTGCCAGGACGCCGCCAGGGCCGGGGCGCAGCGGGCCGTCCTGCTGCCGGTCCATACGCCCTCGCATACGCCGCTGCTGGCGGAGGCGACCGACGCCTTCCGGACCGCGCTCGCCGCTGTCACCCTGTGCCGCCCGCCTGCCGGCGCTCCGCGCCTCGTCAGCGGGCTCGACGGGACGACGATCTTCCGCCCCGAGGACGGCCACGACAAGCTGGCGGGCCAGATCTCGCACACCCTCGATTGGGCCGCCTGCCTGGAGGCCTGCCGGGAATACGGCGCCGACCGGGTCCTGGAGCTCGGCCCCGGCCATGCCCTGGCGACCATGGCCCGGACGGCGCTGCCCGACGCTCGGGTCCACGCGCTGGAAGAATTCCGGTCGATCACCGGCGTCACCGACTGGCTGGCCCAACCGTAGGGCGTAGCCCGGTCGCCCGCGAAGACTTGGCCTGGCATCCCAGAATTCTTCGCAGAGACCGGCAACCGCACGTCCGGTCCGACGCGATCGCGAAGACTATTCGCAGAGCCGCCTCACCTTGACGCGCAGGCCGCCGCGGTCGTAGCAGCCGGGCAGGAACGGGACGGGACGGATTCATGACGGGCAAGCGCGCGCTGATCACGGGGGTGACGGGCCAGGACGGCGCGTACCTGGCGCAGCTGCTGCTGCAGAAGGGCTACACGGTCACCGGCATCGTGCGCCGCTCCAGCCATGCCGGCGTCTTCGACCACAGGTTGAAGTGGCTCGGCATCCTCGGCGATGTCGAACTCGTCGACGGCAACTTGTTGGATCAGTCGGCGCTCCTGCGCATCGTCCAGACCGCCAAGCCCGATGAGATCTACAACCTCGCCGCGCAGTCCTTCGTGACCTCCTCCTGGCAGCAGCCGCTGCTCACCGGCCAGGTGACGGGCCTGGGCGCCGTGCACATGCTCGAATGCCTGCGCTCGGTCGCCCCGCAGGCCCGGTACTACCAGGCCTCGACCTCGGAGATGTTCGGGCTGATCCAGGAGGCGCAGCAGAGCGAGACGACGCCGTTCTACCCGCGCTCGCCCTACGGCGTGGCCAAGCTCTACGCGCACTGGATGACCATCAACTACCGGGAGAGCTTCGGGCTGCACGCCTCGAACGGCATCCTGTTCAACCACGAGAGCCCGCTGCGGGGCGTCGAGTTCGTCACCCGCAAGGTCACGGACGCGGTGGCGCGGATCAAGCTCGGCCAGCAGAAGGAGCTGCGGCTGGGCAACATCGACGCCAAGCGCGACTGGGGCCATGCCCGGGACTACGTCGAGGCGATGTGGCTGATGCTGCAGCAGGACAAGCCCGACGATTACGTCATCGCCACCGGCCGCACCACGACGGTGCGGGACATGTGCGTGATCGCGTTCAAGCATGTCGGGCTGAACATCGACGACCACCTCGTCATCGACCCGGCGTTCTTCCGCCCGGCGGAGGTCGAGGTGCTGCTGGGCAACCCGGCCAAGGCGAAGGCGACCTTCGGCTGGGAGGCGCAGACCAGCCTGGAGTCGCTGATCACCGAGATGGTCGACGCCGACATCAAGCGCCTCAGCGCCAACGCCTGAGCGGGTCTGCGCCGGCCGGCCTCGTCGCCGGCCGGGTTCCGGCCCATATCGCGCGCGTTATTCGCGAGAGAGGCGCGCCGTGAAAACCTATCAGCTCTACATCGACGGCCAGGACGTCGATCCGGTCGAGGGCTCGTGGTTCGAGTCCGTCGACCCCTACCGCGGCGAGGCCTGGGCCCGGATCCCGCGCGCCTCCAAGGTCGATGTCGACAAAGCGGTGGCAGCCGCCAAGCGCGCCATGTGGGACGGCCCCTGGGCGACCATGACCGCCTCGGCGCGCGGCAAGGTGCTCCGCCGGATCGGCGACCTCGTGGAGCGCGAGGCCAAGGCCCTCGCCGAAGTGGAGGTCCGCGACAACGGTAAGCTGTTCGCCGAGATGTACGGCCAGACCCGCTACCAGCCGGAATGGTGGTGGTACTATGCCGGCCTCGCCAACAAGGTCGAGGGCGCCCAGGTTCCGATCGACAAGCCCGAGACCTTCGCGTTCACCCGGCACGAGCCGGTGGGCGTGGTCGGGGCGCTCACCGCCTGGAACTCGCCGCTGCTGTTCGTGGCCTGGAAATGCGCGCCCGCGCTCGCCGCCGGCTGCGCCGTGGTGGTCAAGCCATCGGAATTCGCCTCCGCCAGCACCCTAGAATTCGCCCGCCTGACCAAGGAGGCCGGGCTCCCCGACGGGATGTTCAACGTCGTCACCGGCTATGGCGGCGAGGCGGGCAGCGCCATCGTCGAGCACCCGGACGTGGCCAAGATTACCTTCACGGGCTCGGATGTCACCGGCGCGAAGGTCTACGAGGCGGCCGCGCGCCAGATCAAGCGGGTGTCGCTCGAACTCGGCGGCAAGTCGCCCAACATCGTGTTCGCCGATGCCGACCTGAAGGCCGCCGCCGCGGGCGCGATCTCGGGCATCTTCGCGGCCACCGGACAGACCTGCATCGCCGGGTCCCGCCTGCTGGTGCAGAACAGCATCCGCGAGGCCTTCGTCGAGCGACTGATCGAGCTGGCGCGCACCGCCAGGCTCGGCGACCCGATGCAGGCGGACACCAATATCGGGCCGATCACCACGCCGCCGCAATACGCCAAGGTGCTGGACTACATCGCGCTCGCCAAGAGCGAGGGCGCGCATTGTGTGCTCGGCGGCAATCCCGCCTCCGGACCCGGCGTGATCGGTGGCCAGTTCGTCGAGCCGACGATTTTTACCGGCGTCACCAACGACATGCGGATCGCTCAGGAGGAGGTGTTCGGCCCGGTCCTGTCGATCATCGGGTTCGAGGACGAGGCGGAGGCGCTGCGGCTCGGCAACGACGTGATCTACGGCCTCGCCGCCGGCGTCTGGACCCAGGATATCGGCCGGGCTCTGCGCATGTCGAAGGGCCTGCGCGCCGGCACGGTCTGGGTGAACACCTACCGGGCGGTGAGTTACATGATGCCGTTCGGCGGCATGAAGCGCTCCGGCATCGGCCGGGAGAGCGGCATCGAGTCGATCCGCGAATATCTGGAGACCAAGAGCGTCTGGATCTCCACCAGCCGCGACGCGCCCGAGAACCCGTTCGTGATGCGGTAGAGCGCGGAGCCGCCTGTCCCGTCACCGCCGCGGCGCAGGAGCGATTGCTCCCCTGCCGGGGCGGTGACTATGCCGGCGCAAGCAAGCCTTTTGCTGGCGCTGGCGTCAGTGCGGAACACGCGCCATTGCGACGATCGCGCCCACGATGATCAACGCCTGGAAGCCGATCGCCGACAGCACCGATTTGATGATGTCGGCCTTCGTGGCCTCGATCTTGGCTTCAAGGCGGAGCTCGGTCTCGCGGATGTCTGTCTTCGCGGCGAGTGCTGTGAGGTCGGCGTCACGGCTGTCTCGGATAACGCCGGTGATCGCCTCCGCCTGATCTTCGGGCAGGCCGGAGGCTCGTAGCTTGCGGACGATGGCAAGCGTGTCGAGGGCGACGACAGTCATGCCGATGACTCCACGCCAAGCTCATTTGCAGCACCTATCGGCAAGCTGCTCCCCCACCCGGACAACATCCCCAATCCGTCCTGCGCTCCGGAACAGCGACTCCGACATCTTACGCCGTAAGATCCGATCATGTGATCGGCGAGACGGCAAGCGCAGCACGATAAAATTGAACGCCGCAGTGCCTATTTCGAGAAATGCGTGGTCGACATCCGGTCGGTCACGAGTTCGAACGGCACCCAATCGTATTGCTGCACCGTCTCATGGCGGATCAGCTTGAGGGCGTCGTCGATCGCCCGGCGCGCCTGCAAGCCGGCATCCTGATAGACCGTGACGGCCATGCGCTTGCGCTGCATCGCCTTCAGACCTTCTGGCGTCGCATCGACCCCGCCGATCAGGATCCGATCCGACGGGAGCCTCGCTGCCTCGACCGCGTCGGCCGCCCCGATCGCCATCTCGTCGTTGTTGGCGACGATCGCGTCGAGCGCGATTCCCTTCGCCAGCCATCCTGCGACGAGCACCGCTGCCTTCTTGCGATCCCAGTCCGCGGCGCCTTCCGCGACCACGCTAAGCCCAGGGAACGACGCGGCCACCTCCTTGACACCCCGCGTGCGCAGGGCGGTCGCCGAGTGGCTCGGATGCCCCGCGATGATCGCGATCCGGCCTTTGCCGTCCAGCATCTGCGCGAGCTTCCGCATCTGGAGCCGTCCGGCCACGAGATCGTTCGGCAGGACAAACGCGATGCGCCCGGCAAACCAGTCCTCGCGCGGGCCGTTGTTGGCGTAGACGAGCGGGATGTCGGTTTCTTGGGCAAGGCGCGTGATCGCCGCGTTGGCTCGCGGATCGACCGGGAGGATCAGCAAGGCGTCGACCTTCGCGGCGATGAACTGCCGGACCTGTTCGATCTGCGTCTCGCCGGCGCCCTCCGGTGCGTAGGTGAATTGCACGGAGACGCCGGGAACGGACTTCGCATAGTTTTCGATGCCGTCGCGCAGCAGCTGCGTGAAGCCGTTCGGCTGGACCATCGCGACGCCGATCGTCGTCGCCAGGGCTGGCGTCGCCAAGCCGGCGAGCACGACGGCGCAGGCGGTAAACCGCCCGATCGCGGCGGCGATGGAGGCTCAGAAGCAGCCGATGCATGACCGGCGTGCCGGCGTGCCGGCCTCAGGCTTCCGGACGACGGCCCAGCCGCGGAGCGTTCGGATCATGGCACTTGCACCTGCCTGAAGCGCTCGCCGCCGGGTGGATGCCGGTTCGGCGCCAGCGAGCGTGGAAAATCAAAGGTTTGGCGCTGAACCGGAAGACGATGGCCCCGGGCCGCGGCCCGACCGGCCCCGACCCGGCGGAAAGACCGCATCAGGCCGCCCGGATGCTGTTCAGGAATCGCTGGACCTCGTCACCCAGGCGCGCGGCATCCTGGGACAGCGCGCTGGCCGAGGTCAGCATCCGATCCGCCGCGGCGCCGGTATGCTCCGCCGTGCCGGCGACCGTGGTGATGTTCGCCGTCACCGCGCCGGTGCCTGTGGCGGCCTGCGCGATGTTGGCCAGGATGTCCTGAGTTGCGGCGCCCTGTTCCTCGACGGCCGCGGCGATCGAGGCGGCAGCCCCGCTCATGTCTTTGACCCGCGTGGCGATCCCCTCGATCGCCGCGACGGCGTCGGACGTGGACGCCTTGATGACCGAGACATGGCCGGCAATATCGTCGGTGGCGCGCTTCGCCTCGCCGGCCAATTGCTTGACCTCGGCGGCGACCACCGCGAAGCCGCGGCCGGCATCGCCCGCCCGCGCCGCCTCGATGGCGGCGTTGAGGGCGAGCAGGTTGGTCTGCGCCGCGATCTTGGAGATCAGCCGGACCACGTCGCCGATCCGGTCCGCCGCACCGCTGAGCACCTGCACGAACGCGATGGTCTGGGCCGCCTCCGCAGCCGCGCCGTTGGCGATCGTGGCGGAAAGTTCGGCCTGGCGCCCGACCTCCTGAACCGACGCGCCGAGCTCGTCGGCGGCGGACGCGATCATCCGCACGTTGGATTCGGCCTGCTCGGAAGCCGCTGCGACTGTCGTCGATTGGCTGGCCGTCTGCCCGGCGGCCTCGCTCATCTGATGCGCCGTTCCCTGGAGCTGCGTTACCGCCGAGGCGACCGTGCCGACGATGCCGCCGACCGTCTCCTCGAAGCGCTCAGCCATGTCCCGCAGCACGACCTTGCGCTGCTGCTCTGCCTCCAGGCGAACCCGGGCGGCCTCTTCTTCCAAGAATTTGGCGTGCAGCATGTTCTCCTTGAACACCTGCACGGCGCCCGCGATGGCGCCGATCTCGTCGGCCCGGTCGCCCCCGGGGATCGCGACGGCGAGATCGTTCTCGGCGAGGCGCGCCATCACCCGGGTGATCGTCGCGATTGGCGCGGCCACCCGGCGGACGATGAACCAGCTGATCGCCAAGGTCAGCAAAGCCGCGATCACCAAGGCTGCCAACACCGCCAGCCGCGATGTCGCCCCGACCGAATCGGCTGCCGCCGTCTGCTCGAAGGCGCGCGCCTGCCGGTGGACCAGGACGGAATCCACGGCTTGCGTGAAGGCCACGGCGTCGGTCTGGAACGGCTCGGCGAACACCGTATCGGCCAGCTCGCGCTCGCCGGCCCGGTCCAGCGCGGTCGCCTCAGCCTCCACGGCCAAAAAGTGCTGCCAGGCCTCGCGCAACCGATGCGCCAGTTGCTCCTCGTCGGTCCCCGCGATGGTCGGCGCATAGGCGCTCCAAGCCGCGGAGAACGCCTCCTGGGCCCTGACGGCATCCGTCAGATAGCGGCGGCGCTCGTCCTCCGAATGGGCATTGTGGGCCAGGACATCCAGGGCCCGAAGCTCCTGGCTCAATTCCTTCATGCGCCAGAGGATCGTGACCGCCTTGATCTCTCCGGAGATCGACCGGCTCACGTCATTGATCATACCGATGCGGAATACAGAAAACATTCCTATGGCCGCCGATATGACGAACAGTGCGACCGACGAACCGATGATGATGGAACGTAAATTTATAGACGACGCTTTTTTTGGCTGTAATGAACTGGCGTCCATATGAAAACCCAAAGATATTTGTATTTATTTTCTAGCATATCCTCATTAATTAGTCAATAATTTATCCTGGCGCATTCGATGCGAGGACTGATTTTTCATCAATCCTTATCGGTAGATATGCTTACGTGCTTCGAGAAATATCTGCGTTTGCTATGAACGCATTCATCGCGCGAAAGCAGCACACGCCATCCGCGGACCGGCGCGGACCAGTCTTTGGTGACGCAAGCCGGATCGATGCAGCCCCTGTTCCGAATGGATGGAGGCGAAGCCGGGATCGCCCCGCTGCCGATGATCCGATCAGACGGCCCGGACGGGGATCACCGAACCGCGATACCGATCGCGAATGAAACCGGCGACCTCCGCGGACGTCAGCAGGCCGGCGAGGCGCAGGATCCGCTCATCCTTCGCCAAGGCCTGCGTGGTCACCAGGACATTCGCGTAGGGATTGCCTTCGGCGCGCTCGAGAGCGAGCGCATCCCGAGCCGGGACCAGGCCGAATTCGAGTGCGTAGTTGCCGTTGATGACCGCCAGGGCGACATCGTCGAGGGAGCGGGGCAACTGCGCCGACAGAACTTCGATGAAGCGGAGGCCCTTCGGATTCTCGGCGATGTCCTGCACGGTGGCAAAGCTGCCGTCACCGCCCGGGCGCAGCCGGATCAGCCCGCTCTCCTGAAGAAGCTTCAGGCCGCGGGTGAAATTCGTGACGTTGTTCGGCAGGGCGACGCTCGCCCCCTGCGGCACCTCGGCCAAAGTCTTGACCCGACGGGAATAGATTCCGAGCGGCTCGATATGCACGGCCGCCACCACCGCGAATGTGACTCCGAGTTGCGCCTCTTCCGAGTGCAGGAACGGGACGTGCTGAAAAAAGTTCGCGTCGGCATCGCCGTCGCGCAGCAGCGCGTTCGGGCGGATCTCGCCGTTCGTTTCGATGAGCTTCAGGGCGAAATCAGGGGCCAGCCTGCGCGTGACGAATTCCAGGATCTCCGCATGCGGCACCGAGGAGGCCACCACCCGCAGGGCACTCGCCGCCCTCGCGCCGCCGGCCGCCAGGGCCAGCGCTCCGGCCAGGACGGTGCGGCGTGTCGTCGATGCCATCGGTGTCTCGCGTGCAGGATTGCGGGGAAGGGGTAGGACTGCTCCGTCGCCAGGCGGCAGCCGCTGCTGCTAAGTGACGTTGGATCCCATTAGGGAAGCGCGGCGCTGGCGATCGTGGCCGGCGGATCACCCAGTAGGATCGTCCGCAGGGCCAGCGCCGCTTCGTGCGGCGCGCGCACAAGGGCGTGGCGGACAGCCTTCAGCGGCCCCGCGCAGACCGGCGGAACAGGGCGGTGTTCCGGCCATGCCGTGCGGTTCGGCTTCGCGTCGACACCCGCGGCGCTCCCGTGTTCGGGCGAACGCCGCACGAGGAGCGGCGCAAGTCCAGGGCTACCCGGCTGCGCATGCCTGAGCACCTCGTCGAGCGTGACGAGGTCGCCCTCTGCGATTGCGGCGCAGGCTTCGGCCGCCGTGATGGTCGTGAGAACGACGCGTCCCAAGGCACGAATCGTTGCGTCGTCGGCCGCCCGGAACTGCCGGCGCAATTCGGCCGCGGCCCGCTGGTGCAGACCCGCGATGGCCTCCGCCTCCGTGCGGCCGGCCAGATACCCGTCTCGATACCACGCGGCGGCCTCGTCGACCGCAGCCGGATCCGCCGCAGCCAGGATCGGGAGATTACGCAGAACTTCGGCTCGGGCAGCCTGCGGGCTCGGATCGGCATCGAGGGTCGAATCGGGAAAGCGGTCGCTCCCGACCATCTCGGTCACGACTCCCGCCTCGCGCAGCCGCTCCGGCTCGGGGATCCAGATATCCTCGGGCGCCACCGTCATGGTCCGCGCCACAAAATCCTGCTTCAGGCCGGCTGCGAGATAAGCCGCGCGCTCGGCGCCGGGATCGACCGCCTCGATCCGGCCGCCCGGTCCCAACTCGTAGGGGGCGTGGAAGCCGAGTTGCGCGCCAGTGGCTAGATAACGCGCCCGTCCGCGCACGAAGACGAGGGTGCAGGCCGAGGCGCAGGCATCCGGCACATAGGTGGCGAGACCCCGCTCGGCGACCAGCACTCCAATGGCCTCCGCCTCCTCGACCAAACCGCCATCGCTGGTCAGATGGAGGCGCTCCACCCCCGGGTTGGCCGCCAGCAGGGCCGCCACGCGGGTTGCTACGCCCTCGGTGAGGTCGCCGGCCAGCCGGATATCCCGACCACCCGGACCGAGGGCCACCCGCGCCGCCACCTCGGACGGTGCTCCGCCTGCGCCATCGGATTGCGAGGCGAAAGTCGGCACGGGCACGGAGGCTGTCACTTCCGCCAGGGGCGAGATCGCGGCGAAGCCGGTGACCCCGATCACAAGGGCGCGCAGAACCGCCTTCGCTGGGCGATCCCACCCGGGCATTTCCATCGTCGGCATGGAGAGAGATTCCAGCCCATGCTGCTGCGTGCGGGACACGCCGCGGGCAAAGATGCTCCGCGGCGTCCACCGAGGCGGCAGCCGAGTTCTTGAGATGCAAGTTTTGGGATGATTGGGTTCGGCGAAAGCGGAAGGCTTATTGCAGATAGGCGACGAACATCTCGGCCACGGCCCGCGCCGCGTAATCCGCCGGGCTCTCGCCCCGCCAGACCGGGAAGACGTCGATAATCTTCCGCCCGTCGAGGATCTGCTCGACCTCGTCGGCCATCAGCCCTTCGTCGAGGGCATTCGCCAGGGCCGCACGCCCATGCGCGTGATAACGCGGCAGATCGCCGGCTGGGGCCGCATCAAGCGCGGGCTCGAAGAACAAGATCCCTTGAGGGGCGGCCCGATTATGAGGCGTGGTGGACTTCAGAGTGGTGTGCGTGCGCATCGTCGGTCGTCTCCGGTGTGGGGGTGCGTGTCGGTGTCGGTTCATCGAACCGACAACACCGCGCCCAAGACGACGCCGCGATGGCTTTAAGTGCGTAGACGATCACTCGACCCTCCATCCGACAGATGTGTCGATCTGCATCGGGGACGAAGGCAGATTAGTATCGCGCGCCGGAAATGTGCTCCCAAATAAAGGGCCCGCCGCAGGGCAGATCCGTCGCTTGATCGGCGTGCGGGAGCAGGGACAGGTCTCGGACGGGAGATAGGCGCTTCGGTCGTCGCGCGATGTGCGCGGCACACGGAACGACACGGAAGGATGACGGGAGCGCTCAGGCACTGCGTCTGCCGTCCTGCAGGGCAGTCGGAGCGATTAGACGGCAGGCGAAGCCAAAGACGATGCTCGTAAAGCTGCGGTCAACATCGGCAAGCGCGGGGCGTTTTTCTTAAAAGCTGGTTGATCGATGTGCAGATCCTGCTCACCCATGCCGTGATGCCGCTATGCGACCACGGCGGTTCGCAATCGTCGACAGCAGCATGATCTGATCGCGTCCACCTAAGTCAATCGATGGACCAATAAAGATCATCAACCGCACAGCAATTTTATATATATTGCCTACAGCCGGAATCGGAAGTGATGTCAGAGTTTGTTATAAAAACTTGCACCCGAGCGCGAGGGCTTCGATATGAGGTGGAAGGCCGATGTCACGGAAAGGTGGTGGATCTAACTTCGACTCGCACCCCTCCGAGACGTAGACAGGCAAATCCGCCGCATTCGGTGCCTCAAGCATTCACGTTCCAGCGATGCTCGAAACGCGATTATCTCCGGCTCAGAACCACTCGATTTGACCCAGACACGACCTACACACCGATAAATTCAGGAAAATTGCCAATCCGGACTGTATACTGCGACATAGGCTGAGTGATTTGCGCCCCAAGCCGGATCAACCATCTTCGTGAGCGCCTTTCGAGCCAGCCCAACACGGTGCGGCCGATCCTTCGCTGGAAAATTTGGACAGCCGAGAACAGCGAGACACGCGGAAACGCAGGCTCTGTACTGGCCCGTACTGATAGCATGCACGGCAAATGTATCCTGTATGCCGTACGCATACATCCATGGTTCCAGAAAAAGCCCATCCGCCGGAAGCGTCAAAGAGATGCCGGCTTCAGCATAATAATACCCTTCAACATAACGACTTTTCTTTTGGCAGTACTGACTGACGTGGAACCGAGCCTCAACACGCCTTGGATTGACTGTAATGGCCTTTTCAAAAGTCGCTAAGATTTTTTCAAATGGTTCGTCGATTTCTTCCATAAGCAACGCCGCGCTCATAAAACTTATATAGATTTCTTCCGTCCAAAACCCCAACTCCGCACGTTTCAGATAATTATAGATTGCCTTCTGGTACTCCTGACAATCACGATAGCTCTGAGCAAGATAAAACGTATAGCGCGAAACCAGAAATGGATCCTTCTCTGTCGTGATGGCTTTTTCGAGAACTTCTGCATCTCGTGCAAAAGTTTTTTTATCAAGACGACGCGCACCGTCATGACCTCGATGCATCGTGATCGGCAACGTGCTGGTCCAAACCAAGTCTTTACATTCCGCGAACTCGTGTAAGACACCCCTGTAATACCAAAGTAGAGCGTTTTTGAACAATTGCGTACGCTGATACCGCATCGTGTTATCATGGATTTGGAGATTATACCCGGGCGCATCGAGATTTGGCATCACGAAGTCAGCCGGGATGACCAACTCGTCGTCCGCATCGATGACGAGGGTGTAATCACCGTGCGGTCGAGCGAGATCCAGGGCTTCCGTGCGGTTATGGGCGAAATCGACCCAGGGCCGCTCCACAAGGGTGCCCGGCAGATCGGCCATGGCGGCACGAATGATGTCCTGCGTTCCGTCGGTGGAGCCGGTGTCGACGATGATCCAATGATCAATAATCGGACGCACAGAATCGAGGCAGCGTCGAATAACCGGCGCCTCGTTCTTGACGATCATCGACAGGCATATTTTTTGACCGGAAGGAGTCATCTGTGAAAGACTTCTCGACGCAACGATGTGCAAAACAAGGTGTTCGTGCCTCCGACTTGTACCGTGGCATTGCGACTTTCGCAAAGGTCATAGTCATAATTTTTTTCATGACTCTTCAGGTTCTGCAACTAAGCAAATGTTATTTTATCTAAAACTTTCGGAATTTTATGCATGTAATACTAAATTAATTAAATCGTTTGCCCGGAGAGTACAATAATACTATGCTTCAGAGGCCTGGAATGACGCATCGACAAAAAATTTGTTTCGATAACAGTTCATAGCCGATATGGGCCCAGGCAATAGGGTTAGGAAGCTAGCGGGCGTGCGGAACTGCATCGCTCAGCATTACGCAAATCGGCCGCGCGGGGTTTACACGTCTGGGGCCGGGTGGCTGTTCGTTCAGGCCGACCGAGAAGCGAAGCTTCGGACGGTTACAAGGCAGACGATCCCGCCCTGTTCTACGGCTCCAAGATAATGACAAACCGAGGCCCGGCCGACTCCGCTTCGAACCAGATCGTCCGAATGAATCGACCGTCGTTTCCCGCCAGAGCGCTCGCCGCCGAAGTAGATACCGGTTCGGCGGAAGCGAGCGCGTCATATCAAGGACTTAGAGCCGTTCCCGAGTAACTGGGGCAGATATCCGGGCGGTGGGGTTTTGCGGTTTGGCCGTGGCGTGATTCAACACCCGGCATGGCGCTGCCGGATCCCGATGGCCTGGATGCCC